>JAGLRN010000014.1 GCA_023136265.1 Thermoplasmata archaeon | reverse complement strand
GACACCGCCCTCGAGATGGCGCTCAGCCTAGTGGATGTTGCGGACAAGGTATTCCTGGCGCACAGAAAGAATATGTTCAGGGCGATGGAGACAAACGTTGAGGCCATCGAGAAGTCCTCGATAGAGGTCCTCTTCAACACGGAGCTGAAGGAGATACGCGGTGACAACGTCATCACCGAAGTTGTGGTTTTCAACAATCAGACGGAAGAGGACAGAACGCTCCCGCTAGAGGTTATCATCATCAACATAGGGTTCTCCCCGAAGCTTGAGAACGTGCAGGATTGGGGCATAGACCTGGAACGGAAGTCGATAGTGGTGACCCCAGACATGAGGACCTCCATGGAGGGCGTCTTCGCCTGCGGGGACATAGTCGCTTATCCGGGCAAGGACAAGAGAATCGTGACGGGCTGCGGGGAGGCCGCCACGGCAGCGACTTCCGCATACAAGTACATCAAGAAACCGTACTGGGCCTAGTCCTCGTCTATCTTCCAGATGGCGTCGCCTACATGATGAAGGGACTTCAGCGCCTTTCCCTTGTTCTCGGACACCATCTCCTTCCCGCTCATCAGCGCGACTCCGACTGCAAGGGGTTGGAGGTTCCTCTCGTCCCTCACCCAGGCGAGGTCGCCTTCCGAGATTGCTGGATCCGCATCTACCACGCCTGGGGCCATGACATCAGCCCCGTTGTACACGAACTTAACGGCACCCATGTCCACGGTCACGAACCTGTTGTGTGGGACGTATTCGAGCAGTCCGCGCACGGAGAGGAAAGACCGACCTTCGATGATCATCCCAAGGACTCTTCCGTCGACGTATACGATGTCCATGGCTTTGAGACTCGCGACATCGATGCTGTCGGAATCCGAGAAGACCCGACAGTCTAGGACCCGCTCGATCTCCTCCACGATCCTCCGCACTTCCTTCTGGCGAAGCCTATGCCTCTTCCTCGGCCTCACCTTCGTGGTTTCTCCTCCTCCAGAATAGGACAAGAACTGCAACCGATGCGATTGGAATCATCACATCGGTGAACTCGGGGATGGGTTCGAACTTGATTTTCGTTGAGGAGTCGAACTCCCAGGCTATGTCGCTGAGATTGCAGGAATAGATGGACGTGAGGTTCCCCTTCGCAGTTGTGTTTGTGGTGATGCCCGTCATTGTGTTCCAGGAAGTTCCTCCATCGATGGAGTACTCCCCCACAATCTGGTTCGATGAGTTGATCCACAAGACGTACAGGGCAGGCGAGCTTGACTCGAGGGTAATCGTCGGTGACCTAGCCGTGTCGCTCGAGTCGAGGTTGACATATGACCAGCTACCTGTGTACTTGGAGTAGTTCGCGTATCCGGAGCTGTTGATGTAGACCAGATGGATGTTCCCAGCCTCTGCAACGGCAGAGGGTCCCTTGTTCGAAGCTCCGCTGTTCGTGACATCGATGCTGTCCACGCTTCTCCATCCGCTGGAGTTGTGTTCTCTCCCCTCAATATATCCGTCGGCATACCAGACGACGTACATGTCCGTGCTGTTGAACGGAAGCACAATCGGATAGACGTATTCGTTTGAGACGTCCGAGGATCGCATGGTCTGCGGAGTGCCCCACTCACTTATGTCCCCTGGACTGTTGGTGTATGTAACGTTGACGTTGTACCCGTCCGATGCGTTCTTTGTCGTTGCCGCGATCCAAACGTATCCCGACGAGTTGACCGTGATGTAGGCGACCTTGTGGTCCTCGTCCAATCCCGAGACCTCCACGGCCACGGGAGTACTCCAGTTGATAGTCGTTTCATATATGGTCCCATTGACCACCGTGACATTCTTGGTGGAAGTGCTGTTATCCGAGACCACGTATACATTCGAGTTGCTCGAGTCGTACCAGACTGATGCGTATGACGCGTTCTCTATGGAGATATTACCAGGAGGGTTCGTCCACGTCGATCCGTCCGCGCTGTACTCGTAGGAGATGTTGCCCAGTGTTTCATTGTAGTAGAAGCTCCAGAAGTAAGTGTCGTCGTGGAATAGCTTTCTCTGGCTCGAGAAGGCCGTGCTCGGAGAGGAGCTGGGCGTGTCTTCCACGACATATATGCTCCTCGTTCCACTCCTCGTGGACCAGTCCGTTGGTTCCCCTATCGAGTCCCCCTCCCCGCTCCAGTCCGTTGTGACAAAGAGTATGTTCGAGTCGTTGAGTGGTACGAGGCTTGCCAGAGGCGCTGAGCACTCCAGTTGATGAGTGTTCTTCCTCACCAGGATCGTGGACCAATCGATGAACTTCTCACCGTCCCATTTGTGGAGGAGGCTCAGTTGTGGATTGACCTTGCCGTACTTCCCTCTGATTTCAATCAGGTAATCGTAACGCACCCCGCTGGAGTAGTAACCGAACCAGTCGGACGAGTTGCTGTCTATGTAGATTCTGGTAACATCCTGTCCCGTCGCTTCGCGCGACACAAGTATGACACCGCTTGGCGGGCCTTCTCCGCCCTCCGCTCTGGACTTGGCCTGAGGCACCGTCGAGCCCCCGAGAACGGTTCCCTGGGTCTTAAGATAGAAATAGGCAAAGGCGTCGTCCTTGTCCGCAGAGTACTCTGTTATGTCCACGTTCTTGTTCACCAGATCGTCATCTGTTCCGTCGAAGCTCCTGACGACCCAGTCGCCGAACAGCCCGTCTATCCTCTTCCCTTCTGGCTTCCCGCCGATGTAGGCTCTCGCTGACTGACCTTTAATCGTCACGGGGACACTCTCACCGTCCCTATCGTGAGCGTTTACTTCCATGAGCTCGAGTTCCCCGAAGTCCTCTAGTGTCGCCGCTGAGGTGTCCACATAAATGTATTCGGTGTATGTTCTCCCAGCTTCCATCACGAGCGGGAGGAAGCTGAAGGACTGTATTGAGATGTTTCCAGTCCGCGTGATATTCAACCCTTCGACGATGACGTCCCTACCGAGGGCAAAGAAGTCCAGCCTGAGGAAAGGCTCGGTCCCGATTCCGAGCAACTCCCCGTCACTGGACTGCGTGATGACCAAGGATGTGAGCTTGGGCCCGAACTTGACGGACGTGAAGCACTCGCTCCCTTCGAAGTCCGAAGCATATATCAGAGCGTCGAAATCCTCGCCGATATCCATTGAGAAGATCCCGACCTCCATCTTGGACTCGCTAAGCCCGACAGAAGCGCTACCGGCGACCTCCCACGCCGACCAGTTGTATTCCGTCCCTCTGAAGACGGAGAACCGGGACTCGAAGACTTCCCTATTGCCTCCGAATACCTCAATCATGAAGTCCGCCCCTATATCGCGCACTCGGTACCCGCTCGAGGAGCTCCTGTCCTCGTCTATGAACACATAGAACCCATCGATGCCGTCAGGGTCGTCAAACACCTTGGCGGCGACTTCGATGTAGAAGTAGATATGGTTGTCGTCAACGACCGTGGAGTACTTCCATATGTTTACATTGTCGTTGTACACGTCCTGTGCGTCGCCGAATCTTGGAACCTTCTCCCAGTCCCCGAATCTTGAGTCAATCTTGATTGGCGGAACGTACTCCTCCGTTTCCAGAATCACCACGACCGCAGGGAATATCAGAAGGAAGAACACGACAAGGCTGAGGCCGACCTTGAGATCCCTTTGGAATATCACACCGAACCTGTTGCTCTTCAGAGGGAGCTTCATGTGACCATTAGTGTAGCCTACTCCATTGACCAAGCCTTTTCCATTGACTCTGCCCTTGGTGGCCGTGAGTACGCCACCGTTCACGAGGCCGTTCCCATTCACGAGGCCGTTCATTCCGGGCCTTGAGGTCCCCCCGTTCACGAAGCCTCTCCTGCCGTCCACTCCTGACGACGCGTTCTCCTTCCTCGGAGATGGATTGGAGAGGTAGGCCTTCTTGTTCATGGAATCTCCTCCGGACCTCGGTAGCCAGCGATGAGCCCTCCGCGCAGAGAGATGGCGACGAGGGCCATCCCGACGATAAGGACCACGATGCCGACCGTCATGAACAGTGTGTTCAACCAGCCAAACGCATCATAGGCTTCACCGATGAGTGGGATGTTGTATCTGTCATGGGCAATGGAGCCGAGAGAGAGGACTGGACCTCCCACGACGATGAGCACCATGCCGAGATAGAATAGAACCCGGTCCCTAGCGAGCCGGCGTCGGGTGATGTCCGAGACCTCGGTTGGTGTCATGGTGGTGCGTCCATCCAATCATAGCGGGTGATTTATAGATAACGCTTCAATTATCAGATGAGCCTGGGCCTGCGGGCTCCGGTCCCACCTTCTTGCCCTCACTGGCCCTCCCAAGGCCCGTGTCCAGATTCGTCGCGCGCTGCATGCACGCATCAGCATCCTTCTTTCTTCCGAGGGCGTCCAGGACTTCTCCCTTGCGAAGCCAGGCGTCGGCGTAGTCCTCGTTGATGATAAGAGCGGAATCGAAGTACTCGAGCGCTTTCCCATTCTGACCCAATTTCGACAGAAGCTCTCCCTTCTCCATCCAGTAGACCTCGGAATCGCCGTTCAGACCAATGGCGATGTCCAACGAACGCGCGGCCCCTCTGAAATCCTCTGTCCTGCTGAGAAGGGAGGCCCTTTGATACCACAACAGGTCGTTCTTCGCCTCGATGCGGAGGGCCTTGTCGAGAGCTTCCAGCGCACCTACCAGATCCCCTTTCTTCTCGAGCACGTAGGACTTGACTGAGATATGCCTCGGGTCGACGCCGATGGCATCGTCCGCGGCCGCGATCGCCTCATCGAACCGCTCCAGGTCAGCAAGGAGCCGAGCTTTCAGCAACAGCATATCCTCATATGTCTCTTCCTTCAGCAGGCCCCCGCACACGTCAAGGGACTCCTCCTTCCGGCCAAGCATTTCGAGCGCGGTCGCCAATGCACGGAGTATGTCTGGGGACTCCACGTCGTTGTCAATCGCCCTCTCACAAGTGGAAACGACGTCGTCGAAATCTCCCAGGTCGGTGAGGGTCTTCGCCTTCCACTCGTAAGCTTCCCTGTCTTCCCTTATTTCCAGGAGCGAGTCGAAACATGCAATTGCTTCATCATACACTCCAAGTTTGTGAAGCAGTTTTCCCTTCTCCAGAAGCGCGTGGCGTGTGTGCTGTTCGGCCGCAATCGCGAGGTCCAGGCAACGAAGGGCCTCGGAGAAGCAGAAATCCGCCTCATCGTAGTTGCCCATTCTGGCCATGACCTCTCCTCTGAGAATCCAGGCCTCGTCGAAGGCCGGATTGAGGATGAGCGAGTTGTTGAGCGAGTCCCTTGCCTCCTCCAGGCGGTTCATATCAAAGAGGGCCTCCGCCTTTGCGAGCCACGCGTGATCATAATTCGGGTTCAGCTCCAGGGACTGATCGATCAGTTCGAGACCTTCCTCCAGCCTGCCCTTCTTCGCCATGGAGTATCCTTTCGCGTAGAGCGCATAGTCGAAATCCGGCTTTATCTTGAGCGATTTGTTGTGGTACTCCAGGCTCTCGTCATATCTCCTCATCTTGTTTAGCGCGTTGCCGATGTTGTTCCACGCTATCTCATAGTCCGAGTTGACCCGGATCGCCTCGAAGAAGTAAGGAATGGACTCTTCATACCTGCCCAAGTTGTAGTAGGCGTTCCCGATGTTGTTCCAGAGGACCTCGTCGTCCCTGTCCATCTCAAGGGACCTCTGGTAGCATTCGATGGCCCGCTCCAGTTGGTCCATCCCGTGATAGGTGTAGCCCTTGTTGTACCAGGCGTGCTTGTAGTCTGGCCTGATTTCAAGCGCCTCGTCATAGCATTTCAGCGCCTCGTCGAAAATCCCCAGCATGAAGAACGTGAAGCCCTTGTTGTTCCAGGCCTCGGCGTTCGCGGGATCCATCTCTAGGGCCTTGTCATAGCAGTCTATCGCCTCTTCGAACCTTTCGAGGCCGTAAAGGGTATTGCCCATCCCATTCCAGGCATCGGCGAAGTCGGGGTCGATTTCGACCGCGATTTCATAGGCCTCCTTGGCCTTCTCGAGCCGCCCGATGTCCTCGAGAAGCGACGCCTTGCGAAACCAGGCCGTCTTGTCGCTCGGATCCTCCTTCACTATCTGGTTGTAGACATCCACGGCCCGCCTGACCTTTCCTGCTTGGGCGAGGGCCAACGCCTTGTCGTACCTCGCCAACTTGTAGTCGGGGTCGATGCCAAGGGCCTTATCGTAGCATTTGACAGCCTCATCGTAGGCGTTCAGATACGAGTACGCGTTGCCCATGTTATACCATGCGATCTCGTATTCCGGGCTGAGGGCCACCGCCCGTTCGTAGCATTCAAGCGCTGCCTGGTGCTCGCCCAAAGAGTCCAACGCCACGCCCTTGTTGTTGAAGACGACCTCGTCGTCAAAACCGAGCCCTATCGCTTTATCATAGTGGGCCACGGCTTCCTGGCAGTTCCTCTCATCGCATAGAATGTTGCCACGAAGGAACTCCTCCTCCGCTCTCCGCTTGTTGGCGGCCTTTTTCCCGGTGACCGCTAACAGGTTGAGCATCGAAGCTGTTGGCAACCGCATCACTAGAGTCAAGAGAATGTCCAGCTTTTAAATGTTGTCTTGAAATTCTGGAGCAGGATACTGGGATTCGGGTACTGGCCGAGAGCGGTTGACCGGAACCACACGTCTCTCGGTCTTCACGCGTAACAAGCATTTCCTTTGTATGTCTGGCTACCAGGAATCGAGTCGGTCATTTTTATATAGTCGGAGAATCATTTGCAAACTCCTAGAGCGTCCAAGGAGAGACTGATTTGTCCGCGCATCACACGAACAATCTAGGGGACTTCACGAAATCCAAGGCTATGGAGTTGCCCAGGAAGGTCGTCATCGGGCATAATGCAACCCTCGAGGTCGGAAGCGTGTGCGCTGAGTTGAACATAGGGAGCAAGGCGTTGATTGTCTGCGACCCTACCACCAAGGAGATTTCTGGAGATAAGGTCGCCGAGATACTTCAAGGAGAGAATTTCTCGGTCGAGCACCACGTCATCGAGGATGCCTCCATGGGCATCGTCAACTCGGCAGCGGATCAGTTGAAGGATGGTGGCTTCGATTTCGTGCTCGGCGTGGGTGGGGGCAGGCCCATCGATGTGGCGAAATGCTCCTCGGACAAGGTCGGCCTGCCCTTCCTGAGCGTTCCCACGGCGGCTTCCCATGATGGCATCGTTTCATCTAGAGGGTCGATAAACAGCGACGACGGAAAGAGGTCCGTCGCGGCCCGTACGCCTCTGGCGGTGATCATGGACACTGCGATCTTGGCAGAGTCCCCTTACAAGCTCCTGGCGGCCGGCTGCGGGGACATCATATCTAACTCCACAGCGGTGAAGGACTGGATACTGGCGAGGAAGCTCAAGAACGAGTACTTCAGCAGCTACGCGGCCTCCTTGTCCAGGATGACCGCCAGCCTTCTTATCGAGAATGCAGGATCAATCAAACCCAGGTTGGAGGAATCGGCCTGGTTTGTGGCTAAGGCGCTGGTATCTTCCGGCGTCGCAATGAGCATTGCGGGAAGTTCACGTCCCGCGAGCGGGTCAGAACACAAGTTCTCCCATGCCCTGGACAGGCTAGCAAAAGAGCCAGGACTGCACGGCGAACAGTGCGGTGTGGGAACGATCATGATGATGTACCTTCATGGCGGTGATTGGGAAAGGATTCGAGAGGCGCTGCTTACGATTGGCGCACCTACGACTGCCCGGAGTCTCGGCGTCACGGACGACGAGATAATCGAGGCTTTGGTTCACGCGCACAATATCAACAAGGAGAGGTACACTATCCTCGGCGATGGGGGACTGACCCGGGAGGCCGCAGAACATTTGGCCTCAATCACGAAAGTGATCTAAGAAGGGGTGAAGCATAATGGTCCTAGTCACTCTCATCGGCGAAAGGCAGGTCAAAGAAGGAAACGAGTTCGTGTATACTGGGCCCCTCTCCGAATGCAAGGATTGCAGGCTCAAGGGAGTCTGCTTCAACCTCGAAGAGGGGAAGAGATATCGGATCAGTTCTGTGAGGAGGTTGCACCACACCTGCCGGGTTCACGAGGACGGCGTACGGGTCGTTGAGGTGGAGACCGTTGCGGTCGATGCCGTCGTCAGTGTGAAGTCCGCCGTTGAGGGCTCTATGGTGACGCTCGAGTTCCCGAAGTGCGGGGAGATCGGTTGCGAACACTATCGACTCTGTCATCCTCTGGGGCTGAAGGACCGCCAGAAGGCCACGATCATCGAGGTGAAGAAGAAGGTCAACTGCCCTCGAAAGCGCCCGCTCAAGAGGGTCAAACTGGCCTGAAGAGCTTCACGCGAACGACGTCTCCCTTCTCGACCAGCTCGGTGTCAATCGGGATTTCTATGTAACCGTCCGCATCCGCGAGACTGGTGATAGCTCCGGATTCCTTGTGGACCGGTACCGCCTTTTCTGCCTCGATCTTAACAGTGAGCAGCTGCAACCTTCCAAGGGACGAAACGACCCGCCTGGAAATCGGGACGTCCAGGTGGCGCTCGTTCTCGGGCGGGACCCTCGCCATCTCCCTGAGAACGGGAGCGAGGAGCGCGTATGCATTCGTCAGACATGACGCTGGATAGCCGGGCATCCCCACGACGAGCTTGCCGTCGGCCTTTCCGCAGAGCGTTGGCTTGCCGGGTTTCACCTGTATTCCATGGAACAGGATCTCCCCTCGTTCTCTGAGGATGTCCACGAGGATGTCCGTCTCGCCCACGGAGCTCCCACCAGAGAAGAGGACGAGGTCCTCGGAGAGGGCTTCAAGAAGCGCCTTCCTCAAGGCCTCGTGTTCATCCAACACGATTCCCCAGGGCTTGGGCAGGCAACCGTTCAGAAGAGCGACCTGGGAGAGCGTGTAGGTGTTGATGTCATAGACCTGGCCCTCCTGCAGATTCGCCCCGGGCGGTGCGACCTCGGCCCCCGTTGGGATTATGGCGACTATTGGTCGCTCAAAAACGCTCAGCGTTTCGATTCCCAAGGCTGCGGCTGCGCCGACGTTCGACGGATCTAGATATGCCCCATGCCTCAAGACGCATTGGCCCGTCTTGATGTCCTCACCCCTCTTGGAGACATCCTGACCGGGATGGACGGGCGTGAAGACCTTGACGATGTCGTCCGTGACGTCGGTGTTCTCCACCTTGACGACCGCATCTGCCCCGTCGGGAAGCTTGGCACCCGTAGCAATCTCGATGCACTCCTCGTTCTTCACGACCGCGCCAGAGGGATGCCCCGCCAGCGACTTCCCCGCAACGCGGAGTTTCACTGGTTCGAGCTTCCCCGCCGAGAACGTGTCCTCCGCCCTCACGGCGAACCCGTCCATGGCCGAGCGGTCAAAGGGCGGCACGTCCATCTTCGAAACAATCTCCTCAGCCAGGACCCGCCCACCAGCGTCTCCAATTGGCAACTCTTCCAACCTTTCGACCCGCCCAACGCTCTTGAGCATGATTGCCTTGGCGTTCTCGAAGGACAACAGCTTGCTGAAAGGTCGCATCATTTCTCGAGCTCTCCCACGATGTGTGAAATTTCGGGCAGGATGAGTTCCCTCATCGCCAGCTTGACCGCGCCCTCTGAGCCTGGCAGGCAGAATATGACCCTGGCCCCGATCGTCCCAGCGACGGCCCTGCTCACAATGGTGGCGGAGCCTATCTCACGGTAGCTGAGGTGCCGGAAAAGCTCACCAAACCCGCTGAGCCTCTTCTCAAGAAGGGGCTCGACGACATCGACCGTGATGTCTTTCTTGGAGACTCCGGTTCCGCCGCTGATCACGACGGCCTGAGAGCCCTCTGCGGACGCTTCCAGGGCGTTGGCAAGGGCCGTCGCGTCGTTCGGCACGATCCTATAATCCGTTATCTCGTGCCCCGCGCCCTGGAGAAGCTGAGTTATCATGCTGCCCGACCTGTCCGTCTGAGCTTCCCTGGTGTCACTGGTCACGATGACGGCACACCTAACATTCTCCGGACCCTTCCTTCTGTGCTCCTCGAGACCCATCATTTCACCTTTGAGACCACTCTTATGCCCTCGATCCTCGTGTGGGGATACTGTCCCGCCCCATCCTTCTCAAGATACTTCACCATGTCCCAGAACGTGAGGAGGGCAACGGTGACACCGACCAGGGACTCCATCTCGACCCCGGTCTTGTAGTGGGCCTTGACCCGGCACTCGCACCGCACCCTGTCATCGAGGACCTCGAGCTCGACCGCCACGTTCGTGAGGGGGATCGGATGACAGAACGGTATAAGATTCGGCGTATTCTTGACCGCCTGGATTGCGGCCACCTCGCTGGTCCTCAGCGGGTCGCCCTTCTTCGTCTGGCTCGCCCGAGCCGCCTCGAGCGTCTTCTCCCCGAGCAAAAGAAAGCCCTCCGAAACGGCCTCGCGGCTCGTACTAGTCTTATCCTGGATATCGACCATCCCACCCATCTAGATCTCCTTCTTCCACAACGGAACGGTCTTCTTAACCTCTTCTAGCGCCCATTCCGTCGCGGCAAAGGCGTCGGACCTGTGTGCAGCGGATGAGGCAATGAATGTGATGTTGTCGCCCACTGCGAGTTTTCCGACTCTGTGAACGATGGCAATGTCCTGGATCTGGAATCGCTCCCTGGCGGCATTCTCTACTTCCCTCAGCCGTTCCAGGGCCATCTCCTTGTATGCCTCGACCTCGAGGCCGAAGGTGATGTCTGGATCCTTTCTCACGACGCCGAGAAAGCTCACAACGGCCCCCGCTTCAGGGACCTTCAACGCGTTGATTATCTCCTCGGGAGAGATGTCCTCTTTCTGAATGGATATCAATCAACCACCGGTCACGGGCGGAAGGATTCCGACCTCATCCCCGTCGCTGAGCGTCTCACCGGGATCGGCATATTCCTTGTTGACGGAGTAGATCATAGAGTCCCTGTGCCCTTTCAGCTTTGGATATGTGCCCAACAGCTCGGTCACGACATCCTCCACCGTTGAGTCTGCTTCGACTTCCATGACGATGTCCGTCTCCCCGACAACCTCGCGGAAGGTCGCGAACAGCTTCAAATGTATCCTCATTTGGCCACCCAGTAAGGTATCCGATTCCTAATTGCTTCCTCGAACAGGGTGAGCAACTCACCATCCGAGGCTCCCGCCCGAAGAGGGGAGAGGAAGTCTGTCATTCCATCCCCCGTCATCAGACAGGGTTTCAGCATACCGTTCGAGGTCACTCTGATGCGAGTGCAGTTCATGCAGAACTTCTCCCTTCCAACAGATCTCACAATCTCCACACTAACAGTGGAGCCGTTATAGGGAATCGCATACCTCCTCCGATCATGAAGCTCGTTCCTCCCCACGCTTGTCGCCTGCGCTGCGAAGGAGCTCTCTACCTCACGGAGCGGGTAGAAGTACTCCCTGAGCCTGTCACCGCCATTCCCCTTCACGGAGTTCAGCTCAATCAGCTGTAGGGTTGCTCCTCTTGAGCTTGCGAAATCAAGCAGCTGTGGTAGGTGTGAGACGTTTACCCCCTTGAGCAGGACTGTGTTAACCTTGAGGGGTTCGAGACCCACCTGAAGAGCTTTGTCGATCCCTTGAATGACGTCGTCTATCTTGTCTGACCCAGTAATCGATTCGTAGAGCTTCGGGTCCAGGGTGTCCAGACTCACGTTTGTCCTGTCCAGCCCCGCTCGTTTCAGATCCCGTGCGTAGGACGCGAGGAGCACACCGTTCGTGGTCATGGAGACCTCATCGAATGTGTCCGCTCCCATGCGAGTGAGCTTGACGATGTCTCCCCGCATCAGTGGCTCCCCTCCAGTAATCTTGAGCTTCCGGATTCCCGCGGTATGCGCAATCTTGAAGAGTTTCCGGATGTCCTCGGCGGTCATCCCCGCATCAGATGATGATTGGCCCTCATGATGACAGTAGAAACACCTCTGATCGCACTCCGTCGTAACGGAGAGTCTGAGGCTTGTGACGCGTCTTCCGAACCTGTCACGCATCGGGTTTCAGATGTTCACCCAGAGAATAAACCTTTCGTATGGGGAGACCCCTCCATTTCCTGTGGAGGTGGAATCAGGTTTCTCCATACGGAGGGAGGAGATCTGTACCATTGCAGCACGCCACCGTGTGTGAGGGCGAGGGAACCGAGTTCACTACCTTATCGTTAGAGTTAGAAAGAGAGTTATCTTCTAATGTTCAGTTCCTCTTTCTTCTCCTCCAATGTCTTCCTATGTCCCTCCGTTAAGTAAAAGGCAAGCTCCTCAATCCTATCCTGACTCTTCATGAATGTCGCCTTGCTCTTAGTGTCAATCAAACTCTCGAACTCTCTTGACATCCTGAGCGTTGCGCCGAAGTAGTAGGCGGCCACTAGCAACATTATTGGTCCGATAATATCCAACCATACCAACCATCCTCCAACGTCTTTGTGCACCCGCTGAAGTAGATCAGGGCTCTTGTCAGGGAAGAAATTGGCCGTGACTACGATTACTGTGAGGAATATCCCTAATATGAGGAAGAGAGCGGATAACTCGAGTTTGAACTCCTGCAGGATCTTAACCATCCAAGAGAGAATCGCTACTCCATAGAAAAAGATTGTTGTAAGCCCCTCCATCCTGTTCCAGTGGAAATGAAGGGGTCCCCGTGGGGCTGTACCCTGGGGATTACGCATCGGAACCCATCGAATTGCAGCGCCTCCCGCAATCGCAGGACACAGGGCAACCCGGGCCCTCGAAAACTCTTTTATGATGATGTCCTATATCCCTTACGTAGAGGTTTTCGAACCGCTATTTATCGAGGAGGTAACCTCGGCATGGGGATGGTTCACTCAAGCTCATCAGATAATCCTGTCACTCGGAAGGGTGAAGAATGGGGTCCTGTCACGGACCTTACGGCCAACGCCATCGCGGTACTGGAAAGGAGGTATCTGGGGAAGAACGATGCCGGGGACGTCATCGAGACCCCGCAAGAGATGTACGTCAGGGTGGCACAAAACGTCGCTCAGGCGGACGGCCTCTACGACGAGCACGCGAACATCGAGAAGGCGGCAAGAGGCTTTTACAGGATGATGACGAACCTCGAATTCGTGCCCAACTCCCCAACACTCATGAACGCCGGGCGGGATCTGCAGCAGCTCTCTGCATGTTTCGTGCTGCCGATCGAGGACTCGATGGAGAGCATCTTCCAAGCACTCAAGGACACCGCCCTCATACACAAGAGCGGGGGCGGTACGGGATTCTCCTTCTCGAGACTCCGCCCGAAGAACGACATGGTCCTCTCCACCAAGGGGGTTTCAAGCGGGCCCGTCTCGTTCATGGGGGTCTTCAACGCCGCTACGGAGGCGGTGAAGCAGGGCGGGACACGCCGCGGGGCCAATATGGCGATACTCCGTGTGGATCACCCTGACATACTCGAGTTCATCACATGCAAGCGGGACAACATGGCCATAACCAACTTCAACATCTCCGTCGGCCTGACGGGGGACTTCATGGAAGCCCTGCAGAACGACGGTGAGTATGACCTCGTCAATCCGCGGAACCACAAGGTGATGAGGAAGCTGAGGGCGAAGGAGGTCTTCGACCTCATAGTTGACATGGCCTGGACCAACGGGGAGCCGGGGATCGTCTTCCTCGACCGGTTGAATGAGGGTAATCCCACGCCGAAGCTAGGCATGATAGAGAGCACGAATCCGTGCGGGGAACAGCCGTTGCTTCCATATGAATCCTGCAATCTCGGGTCGATCAACCTCTCAAGGATGGTCGTGAGCGGACAAATTGACTGGAATAAGCTCAAGGACGTCGTCCACAAGGCCGTACACTTCCTTGACAACGTCATTGACATGAACAAGTATCCGCTGGAGAAGATTAAGGAGATAACCAATGGCAACAGGAAGATCGGCCTGGGCGTCATGGGCTTCGCCGACCTGCTCATCAAGCTCGGGATCCGGTACGATTCCAAGGAAGCGACAGATATAGCGGAGAAGGTCATGAGCTTCATCGAGACGGAGTCCAGGAAGGCATCCGTGGGGCTCGCGAAGACCCGCGGTATGTTCCCGAACTTCACTGGCAGCGTCTTCGACGTTCCTGGCGGGGAGAGGGTGCGGAACGCGACGACGACAACGATAGCTCCCACAGGCACGATTAGCATCATCGCCGGATGCTCCAGCGGGATCGAACCGCTTTTCGCGGTGTCATTCGTCCGAACGGTCATGGACAACGACAAGCTGATCGAGGTCAACCCTCTGTTCAAGGAAAGGGCGATGAAGGAGGGTTTCTACTCGGACGAGCTGATGAAGAGAATTGCGGACAAAGGCTCAATCCACGGCATGGACGGCATTCCCGATCACATTCAGAAGCTCTTCGTGACGGCCCACGACGTATCCCCTGAGTGGCACATCGGCATGCAGGCCGCATTCCAGCGACACACGCACAACGCAGTATCGAAAACGGTCAACTTCTCCAACAGCGGGACGAGGGAGGATATATCTCGGGTGTACAAGCTCGCGTATGACCTCGGCTGTAAGGGGGCCACCGTCTACCGCGACGGCAGCCGCGACGCTCAGGTCCTGTCGACAGGCCAGACCACGAAGTCCCAGGAGGAAGCCGAGAGGAGGCTCCATCCAAGACCGAGGCCGTCGATAACGATGGGCTCCACGATCAAGATGAGGACCGGATGCGGGACGCTCTATGTGACGATCAACGAGGACGAGCACGGCGTGTGCGAGGTCTTCTCTCAGATGGGGAAGTCTGGCGGCTGCGCGATGTCCCAGTCCGAGGCGGTCGCGAGGCTTATCTCGCTCGCTCTGCGGTCCGGGGTCCGGGTGGAGCCGCTCATTAGGCAGATCAAAGGAATCCGCTGCCCCTCTCCCCTGATGGGCAAGGGCGGTATCATCCTCTCCTGTCCAGACGCCGTCGGGAAGGCCCTTGAGAAGTACATGAAGCGGAAGCGGGCCATGGAGGCGGGCGAACCCCTCGAGGAGGCTACGACCCTGGACAAGTTCGCACCGGAGCCTATCTTCAGCGGGAACATCGTGGGTGTTTGCCCCGACTGCGGAGCGGCACTCGTTCACGAGGGCGGATGCATGGTCTGCCGCTCCTGCGGGTACTCGAAGTGCGGCTGATTCTTCCCGAAGTATGCCAGGTGCGTCTCGCACGAGCAGTCGGACGAGCCGAACCCCTTAATCACAACAATTCCGTCGTCCATATCGAAGACCATTCTGTTTATCTCGCACTCCTCCCTCTCGTCCGAGGGGAATAGGACAGCCCGTACGACCTCCGCCTCGCGGAGGAAGTGGTCGATGTGCCATTTCATCTTCTTCTCCTCGCGGAAGTGCCTTTCCACCCTCTTTTCCAGGCTCACCATCGAGGAACCGATGTACGCGTAGAATCCGGCGGGAAAGGAAACCATGCCCAGCGCTCCTATCTTCAGGTCCGTGTCCTCGTCAAGGCGGATGAGGAGAACGTACGCGCCCTTCACGGCCCGAGTATCTAGAACCCGCCCGAAATCATTTTCGCTCTCGTTTGAGTGCTAAACATTAAATCCACCATCGTCTTCTGGGGCAGTTGCACGGTTGCGTGCAAGCCAAAGGAGTGTCTGAAATGGCAACAAAAGATCTGAACCCGTTCAAGATAGCACAGAGGCAGCTGAAGATCGCGACAGATATGCTGGGCTATCCTGACGAGATGTATCAAGCTCTCGCGGAGCCCATGAGGACGTTAGAGGTCAGCCTAACGATCCGGATGGACGACGGAAGTCTGAAGACCTTCAGGGGTTTCAGGTGTCAGTACAACGACGCCAGGGGCCCGTGCAAGGGGGGAATAAGGTATCATCCGGATGAGACCGTGGATACAGTCAAGGCCCTAGCCGCGTGGATGACGTGGAAGTGCAGCGTGGTCAACATCCCTCTCGGAGGGGGCAAGGGCGGGATCATATGCAACCCCAAGGAGATGTCCCCCGGCGAGATCGAGAGACTGAGCAGGGCGTACATAGACCAGGTCGGTAGAATAATCGGACCTATGAAGGATGTTCCCGCTCCCGACGTCTATACGAACCCGCAGATAATGGCCTGGATGATGGATGAATTCAGCAAACTGCACGGCTTCAACGTTCCCGGGGTCATAACTGGCAAGCCCATTCCCTTGGGCGGCTCAGAGGGCAGAGGGGACGCTACTGCGCGGGGCTGCGTGTACACGACCCGTGAGGCGGCCAAGAAGCTCGGCACGAACCTCAAAGGCGCGACGGTGGCGGTACAGGGCTTCGGAAACGCAGGCCAGTATTGTGCGCTGCTCATGGAGGAGCTTGTGGGCAGCAAGACGGTCGCTGTCAGCGACTCGCGTGGCGGGGTCATGAACATGGACGGGATTGATGCGCAGAAGATCGTTGACTGGAAGAACACGACCGGGAGGGTCGGCGGGTTCGAGGGCACCGAGGAGATAAGCAACAAGGACCTGCTCGAGATGGATGTCGACGTTCTGATGCCTGCAGCGTTGGAGAACGTCATCACCAAGGACAACGCGGGCGACGTGAAGGCCAAGATAATCGCCGAAGCGGCCAATGGACCCACGACTCCGGACGCCGACGACATCCTCTACAAGAACGGTAATTTCGTGGTCCCCGACTTCCTGTGCAACGCGGGAGGCGTCACGGTCAGCTACTTCGAGGGCGTCCAGAACGCGATGAACTACTACTGGGAGGAGGACGAGGTCCACCAGAAGCTGGACAAGAAGATGACGAGGGCCTTCCACGACGTCTATGACGCGCACGAGAAGCACAGCGTCCATATGAGGACCGCAGCTTATCTGGTGGCCATCGAGAGGGTCGTCGAAGTGATGAAGCTCAGGGGAATGCTATAACCCCAAGCTCTCGGAAACGAGCTCCGCTACATCCTTCACCTTCACACTTTCAACCGCATCCTTAGCCTTGAGCCCATCCTCGAACATGGTCAGGCAGTACGGGCAGGCCGTGGCAACGAGGGACAACTTCAAGTCCAGAGCCTCCTGGGTCCTCTCTTCGTTTATCCTCTTTCCGATGTTCTCCTCCAGCCACATTCTCCCGCCGCCTGCACCGCAGCAGAAGGACTTGTTCTTCGTCCGCTCGAACTCGGACAGGCCGCGCTTGGAAACGCCTTTCAGGATGCTCCTCGGCTGGTCGTAGATGTCGTTGTGCCTGCCAAGGTAGCAGGAGTCGTGGTATGCGGACCTCTTATCGAGCGTCCTCTTCAACTTGATCTTGCCGTCACGGACCAGCTTGTCGATGAACTCCGTGTGGTGCCACACTTCATACTCCCCGCCGAACTGCGGGTATTCGTTCTTGAACGTGTTGAAGCAGTGCGGGCACGGGGTGATTATCCTCTTCACGCCGTACTTCTTCAGAATCTCCACGTTCTCCTTCATGAGCATCTGGGCCTGATATTCGTTCCCGACCCTGCGCAGCGTCTCCCCGCAACACTTCTCCTCCGTTCCGAGTATGGAGAACCTGACGCCTGCCTTCTTGAGGATCTTGGCCACCGCGGTGCTGACCCTCTTGTTCCGGTCGTCGAAGGAGGCCACGCAACCGATCCAGAGGAGGGTGTCGGCGCGCGAGTCCGCCATCGTTTTGATGTCAAGACCCTCCGCCCAATCCGCCCTTGTGTCCCATCCGATTGGCCAGGGGTTGAAGTTCCTCTCCATGTTCTGGAAGAACTGCATGAGCTCCTGCGGGAACCTGCTCTCCATCAGGACGAGGTTCCTCCTCATGTCCACGATCTTGTCCAGGACCTCCTCTAGGACCGGGCAGGCCTCCTGGCATGCCATGCACGTGGTGCAGGCCCATATCTCATCGTCCTTCACGACCTCGCCCGGGATTGGCGGCCTCTCCACTTCGTCTCTCTTGTCTTCTTTGAGTCCGACCAGCTTCGGGCCGACCTCGTCGAGGTGGTCCCGCAGGTCCTGGAGCAGCTTCTTCGGACTGAGCGGTTTGTCCGTCGTTGAGGCGGGACACGCATCCTGACACCTCCCGCATCTGGTGCACGCGTACAGGTCGAGCAGTTGCTTCTGCGTGAACTCCTCTATCTTCGACACACCGAACGTCTCCGCCGTCTCCACGTCTATCGACGGTATCTCTCCGTACGGCCTCGTGTTCTTCCAGAAGATGTTCCAGGGCGATGCGATCATGTGCAGGAGCTTGGAGTATGGTATGTACGCTACCGTGGCGAACGCTAACGCGAGGTGGAACCACCACATGCCGAACCAGATATTGTAGGCCAAGCCTCCCGAGATGCCGACCGCGAGGAAGAAGCCCCCAAAGGCATGGCCAACGGGGGAATACAGGGGATCCTGACACCTCTCCAGTATGTCCTCACCGGTCAGCTCGGCCGTCGTCCTGCAGAGCGGACCCATATTGTCATCGGTGGCGATCCGCAGTCCCTGCACGAAGTATCCAGTCAGGAGGATGAGAAGGAGAGCGACCAGGACGATCGCATCTTCCCTCCTGTTGTCCAGCCTCTTCGGCTTGGTGACGTACCGCCTGAAGAGCGCCATCAGGATGCCAAAGATGGCGACCATCCCCATCACGTCGAGCGCGAGGGCGCCATAGAGGAACAGCTCGTCGAAGAGGAGGTGGACGAAGAGGTCCTCCTGCATGAACACGACCGATGTCCCCACCGCCAGAACGATGAATCCCCAGAATATGAACGAGTGGAATATGCCGGGAAAGGCCTCCCTGAGCGTTCCCCTCTGTATCAGTCCAAAGGACAGGAGGGCCTTTATGCGGGTTCCGCACATCCCAGGGCGCTCTTCCTTTCTGCCTAGTTTGACCAACTTCCATTTCCTGTACACACCGTAGAGGAAGAACGCGACCGTTATGGTAGAGGCTATCCACAGCACCCAGTAGAAGTCCTTCATCACCGTCTCCATGCTGTCACCACCCGCTAGGGCGACCTAATCGGTCTTCATCGTCTTGATCTCTTCCGCCAGTTTGGGAACGACATCGAACAGATTCGCAACTATGCCAAAATCGGCTAACTTGAATATCGGGGCTTCCGGGTCCTTGTTTATGGCAACAATCCATCTGGACGTCTTCATTCCCGCCAGATGCTGGATTGCGCCGGAGATTCCGCAGGCTATATACAGCGTCGGGTTGACGACCTTCCCCGTCTGTCCGACCTGCTCGGAGTGCGGTCTCCATCCCGCGTCGACCGCCGAGCGGGAAGCACCTACCGCCGCGCCCAGGACGTCTGCAAGTTCCTCGAGTATCTTGAAGTTCTCAGGGCCCCCCATCCCTCTCCCGCCCGAGACGATGATGCTCGCCTCGGTGAGCTCGACCTTCCCCGCTGCCTTCGTGACTTCGAGGACCTTGGTCCGCAGATCCTTCTCATCGAATGTGACATCGACCTTCTCTACCGTCCCGTTGGACGGGTTCTCCGGCTCGGTAACAGGGATCACATTGGGTCTGATTGTCATGATCTGGAGCGGGCTCTTGAACCCGACCCTTACGAAGGCTGTCTCTCCCAGTACTGGGCGGATCCCAACGAGGCGGCCGCCGTCCATCACCACGTCCGTGCAGGAAGATGCCAAGGCGCCGTCGAAGCGGGCCGCGAGCTTCGGAGCGAGGTCCCTTCCATTGCTCGATGCAGCTAGCAGTAGCATGATGGGCCTCTCCTTCTCGAAGATCGTCGTCATGGCCTTCGCGTACGCATCTGGGGTGTAGTTCTCCAGAGAGGGCTGGTCCACAACCCAGACCTTGCTCGCCCATTTCTGCAGGTCAGGGGCCATGCCCTCCACGCCGGACCCGATGAGTACGGCGCAGAGCGTGCCGCCTACCGCCGCACAAATCTCCCTGCCTTTCGTCAGGAGCTCGAACGTGACCCTCTTCAGCTTGCCGTCCGTGTGTTCAGCCAAAACCCATACGTTTCTCATCATGACACCCCCTAAAGGATCTTCACCTCCGCACGCAGGAGGCGGGCCAGCTCCTTGGCTGCCTCCTCGGCCTCGCCCTCGATTATCCTCCCCGCCTCTCTCACCGGCGGGAGGGACATGCCCATGGGCTGGATCTTCGAGCCCGCCAGACCGACGGATGAAGGGTCCATGCCCAGGGACGCCACGTCCTTCTTGTCCACGGGCTTCGTCTTCGCCTTCATTATCCCGGGTAGCGAGGGGTACCTCGGCGCGTTCAGGTCCTTCTCGGCAGTGATCACCGCCGGAATCGGGACCTCCATTCGCATGAACCCGCCCTCGACCTCCCTTGTGGCGGTCGCCTTCTTGGCGTCGTCGTCCACTTCGAGCGTCGTCGCCCCCGATATGTGCGGGATCCCGAGCAGTTCCGCGAGCGCCGGGCCCACCTGTCCAGTGTTGTCGTCAGTGGCGACCTTCCCGCAGAGGACGATATCATACGGCAGTCCTTTAATCGCTGCCGCGAGGACCTTTGCCGTCACGAGCGTGTCCGATCCCTCGAGCGCAGGGTCGCTTATGTGGACGCCCTTGTCCGCGCCCATGGCCAGTCCAGTCCTGAGCGCCTCATCCGCTCTGTCGGGACCCATCGTCACGAGCGTGACCTCCCCGCCGTACTTCTCCTTGAGCTGCAGTCCCGCCTCGATTGCGTACTCATCGAAGGGGTTCACGACATACGTTATCTCCGACCTGTCGATGCTCTTCTGTTCCGCATCCAGCCTTATTGCTATCGCCGTGTCCGGGACTTGCTTCATACACACCAATATGTTCATTTGGCTCCCCGTTTGACGGCTATAGCCGTGGCTTTCTTAACGTTTTTGGCGGGAGCTCCGTACCGCCATCATGCCGTTGACGTCTTCCCGCCACGGCGAGTTCGGATTTCGACAGTCGGTCTTCGGCGGGAGGAGTGCATTAGGTTTTTAATGTCCGTATCCACTATCGGGACAGAGGTGGGAGGAACGGCGTGAGCTTCTTCGACGATGCCATAGTTGCACTACTTCCCATGATTCCGAAGATTCTGACGAAGCGTGTGGCGGGTCGATACGTCGCGGGAGCGTCCTTGGGGGATGCCGTCTCCACCGTCAAGCTGGTGATGGCCCAGGGCACGTGTGCGACCATTGACGTCCTGGGGGAGAACGCGGAGAGCAGGGAGGAGTCCGAGGAGGCAACCTCACTCTACATGAGGGTCCTCGCTGCCATCCGGAACGAGAACCTGGACACCAACATCTCTGTCAAGCCCACACACCTCGGTCTCAGGGTCGACAAGGGATTATGTCTCGGGAACATCGACAGACTCGTGGCCAAAGCCAAGAAGATTGGCAACTTCGTCAGGATCGACATGGAGGACCACACGACGACGACGGACACGCTGGACATGCACAGGCGGCTTCGCGAGAGCCGCGGTAGCGTCGGCGTGGCGATCCAGTCCTATCTGAAGAGATCGGAGAGCGATGTTCGCGTCGTAGCGTCCCAGGACGCGAACTTCCGCCTGTGCAAGGGCATCTACGTGGAGCCGCCAGAGATCGCATATCACAAGATGAGCGAGATAAACGAGAACTTCATGACGCTGCTGGAGATCATGTTCGAGGCGGGCTCCTACGTCGGGATCGCGACGCACGACGATGAGCTGATAGCCGCGTCCGAGAGGCTGATCGAAAAGCTGGGCCTGGGGTCCAAGGAGTATGAGTTCCAGATGCTGCTCGGCGTGAAGGAAAGGATCCGCCGGGAGATCGTCTCCAGAGGCCACAAGATGAGAGTCTATGTCCCCTTCGGGAGGGACTGGTACCCCTACAGCATGAGGAGGCTCAAGGAGAACCCGAAAATGGCAAGGAACACCATAAGGGAGCTTCTTAAGTGGGATAGGTTCCCCTAGAGCAAAGCCCCGATCACCATCGCCAGAAAGAGCAGGAAGAGGTAAGGGCTCGAGAACTTGAAGAGCAGCTTCGCGTTTCTTTTCGTCGGCCTGGCCACAAGAAGGAAGCCGAGTGTCAGAGCGGGGATGCCGAGGAGGACGGCGGACGTCGTGTACACCAGACCGAGCCCGCCAAAGTAGGCCAGGGACAGGGAGATGCCGAACATGATCAGGGCGGTCGAGGCGATGCACCTGAGTGCCCCCCTCTCGGACGTGACCACCGGGAGCATAGGGATTCCCGCTTTTGAGTACTCATCCTTGTAGAGGAGTGCCAAGCTCCATATGTGGCCGGGTATCCACGCAACGACGAGGGAGAACGCCATGAGCGGGATAAGACCTATCGACCCTGTGATGGCAACCCATCCGCCAAGGGCCGGTAGACCGCCGCTGAATCCGCCCAAGATGATGTTCCAAGGGGTTCTTCTCTTCAGCCCTGCGCTGTAGACGACAACCGTGTCGACGACCCCGAGAATCCCGATGAAGAGGAACAGGAGACCCACGGGGAACGCGAGCACGAGACCAGCGATGACGAGCGCCCCGCCAAAGAGCGCCGCCCGCCTGTCCGGACTGATCTGGTCCCTCGGAATCGGCCTCTTCTGGGTCCTCCCCATGATCCTGTCGACATCCCTGTCTATGTAGCACGTGACAGCATTGGTCCCGGATGTGGTCAGGTACACAGAGAGGATCGCGAGGACCCATATCGCGACACCGGGGTCCGCCTCCTCCACGAAGTGGGCGGTGAGCATCATCGCAGCTGACGTGAAAAGGAGTAGCGCCACGATCGCTGGCTTGGTGAGTGAGAAGTACGCCCGCTGATTCATCTCGATGCCGCCATGTTTGCAAACATACTTGTATTTGTTCTTCAGTCTGCCAACGCTGTGAGTACATGAGTGAGACAGACCAGAATCTGAAGGACGCCTTCGCGGGCGAATCACAGGCCAACAGAAGGTATCTAGCCTTTGCCTTGAAAGCGGAAAAGGAGGGCTTTCCCGAGGTTGCCAGGCTGTTCCGCGTCGCCGCCGAGTCCGAGACCTTCCACGCGTTGAACCATCTGAAGGCGATTGGTGGCATCGGGACCACTGAGGAGAACCTCCACGAGGCCATGATGGGGGAGAGGCACGAGGCCGTTGAGATGTATCCCGCCTTCATCGAGCAGGCCAACACCGAAGAGAACAAGTTGGCGGGGAGGACATTCACCTGGGCCTTGGCAGCGGAGAAGGTGCACGAGGGGCTCTACTCCGAAGCCTTGGAGGCGCTGAAGGCGGGCAAGGACTTCGAGAAGAAGGAATACTACATCTGCCCGGTGTGCGGCTACACCATGGAGGGCGAGCCCCCGGACCGGTGTCCTCTCTGCAACGCGCTAAAGGACAGATTCATTAAGATGTAGGTGGTGTGATGGTTAAGTGGGAATGCACTGTATGCGGTTACATCTACGATCCAGACACAGGGGATGCTGAATCAGGAATCAAGCCAGGAACGTCCTTCGAGGACCTTCCAGCTGACTGGACCTGCCCCGTTTGCGGTGCAACAAAAGAGGAATTCGTGCAAGTCGGCTAGCTCCTGCAGCAGGGAGTTCGGCCCTCGCGTCGTCGAGCCGCCAGTAGCAATCAGAAAAGGATAGGGCTCCGCCTAGACGGAGACTACGGACTTCACCTCTGGGATGCGGTCCTTGAGTATCCTCTCGATTCCCATCTGCAGGGTCAGCGTGGACATGGGACATGTCCCGCAGGCGCCCTTCAGCCTCACTGAGACGACTCCGCTGTTCTCATCGTAATTCACGAACTCCACGTCTCCGCCGTCCATTTGAAGGCCAGGACGAATCTCCTTATCCAGTACGTCTAGGATTTTCTCTCTCACGTTGAGACCTCCGTACGAGATATAACTCCGTTCCAGTTATTTCAACTTTCTCTGTCACTAAGCCGAGTGACATATTTAAGGGAGAAACCGTTGTGCCATTGATTAGCATGCCCATAAATGAAGACAGGCTGAGGAAGATGCAGAACCTTGGCCTCACGGAATATCAGGCCAGGATCTACCTCACCCTGCTCGACCTGGGAGAGGCGATCGCGAGTCAGCTGCCGTCCCTTTCCCGCGTTCCGAGGACGAGGATATACTCGACGATGAATCAGCTTCACGAGAAGGGTCTCGTTGAGATAATTCCCGAGAAGCCGACCAAGTACGTACCAGTGCCCATCGAGGCATACATCGAGAAGGTCGCAGAACGGAAAAGACTCGAGGCGAGCGAGTTGGAAATGAACGTGGACGACTACTCGCTGGAGTTCGCCATAACCCCGACCGTTGAGGTCGAGAAGGCGGGCAGGTTCGAGGCCATATATGGCAGGAGGAATGTCAGGGAGCGCCTGTCGAAGATGTACGACGGGGCGAAGAAGGAGATACTCTTGGTCGGTACTTGGGCGAGTCCGACGAGGCTCGTTCGCGCGAGGTTGCCCTGGATTGAGGAGAAGTCGAAAGAGGGCCTGGTCCTCAAGTACGCCTTCCCAGTGGATTCCACGACGATGGATGATGTGAAAGTCCTCGAGGGACTCACCGAGGTCAGGACGATCGACATGAACCTGCCGATTTACTTCATGGTCAAGGATTCTGAGGAGCTGTTGCTCTGCCACCCGATTCCCAACGATGAGGTCGTTCACCGGGGGGATGATATCGCCATTTGGACGGACGACGAGGGAATCGTAGCAGCGATGAGGGCGATAGCCGAGAGCATCTGGAGTCAGGGCTTCGCCCCAGGGTCTGCGAACATCACCGACACGCTCGTTGCGTTGACAAAGAGATATCTCGACCTGCTCGGTGTGAACACGCTCCCTATCTTCGAGACCCTCGGAAGAGAGGTGGGAATCGCCCTCGCCAAATCCATGAAATCGAAGACCAAAAAGGAGCTCATGGACGAGATCAGCGAGTTCTGGAAGGAGCACGGCCTGGGCAGGGCCGAGATCGTCAGCGAGGACCCCATGACCATACGCCTCGAGGACTTCATCGAATGCGAGAAGCTGAAGCACATAGAGGGCGCGGGTTGCATCTTCGCAGAGAACGTCGTGAAAGCGATCGTGGACGAAAAACTGGGAGTGGACTGCGAAATCGAAGAGACTGAGTGCAAAGGGAGGCTCACGGGAAAGTGCCGGTTGACGGTCACCCTGCCATCTTAGCTCTCTTGACCACAGTCTCGATTTCCTTGCACCTCGCTCGCAGCGTGACCTCGCTGACACCAGCGATTTGGGAGATGTCCCTCTGGGTCACGTGCTCTCCGACCTCGACGGCTGCCATGTATATCGCAGCTGCCACCGTGCCCAAGGGCGACTTCCCTGACACGACGTCCAGCTCTGGGACGGCGTCCAGGTACTCCAGTGCCTTTGAGCGCACCTTCCTGGACAGGTCGAGCCTGCTGGCGAACCTCTCCAAGTAGTCCCTCGGCCTCGTCAGATGCAGGGTTAGACTGAGTTTCCTTGAGATTGCGTTGTAGGCCCGCTTCACGGCCTTCGTGTCGGCGCTCGCCGCCTTCGCGACCTCATCGAACGTTCGGGGCACATCATTGAGCCTGCACACCGCATAGACCGACGCGCCCATCACGGCGCGGATGCTCCTTCCCTGGACGAGTCCTTCCTCCCTCGCTCGGCGGTATATCCTGGCCGCCTCTTCCTTGAACGTGGGCGGCAGGCCGAGCGTCGAGGAGATTCTGTCAAGTTCTCTGAGAGCCTCTATCAGTCCCCTCCCGCCTGGGATTCCCGCCCGCACTCGGTTGTGCAGCATCCTCATCCGGTAGAACCGCTGTTTCGTCTTCATGCTGAGACGTCTCTTCTGCGCATCGACATTGGCCTCCGGGATATCCGTGGATAGCCCCTTGTCGTGCACGAGATAGCTCATTGGCGGGCCGGTTCTGGCGTGGCTGGCCCATTCCTCCTGCGAGTAAGAAGTCCATTCCTGACCGTGATCTATGATCTTCTCATCTACGACCAAACCGCAATCCGAGCAGACCACCTCGCTCCGCACGTAGTCCATCTCGAGGCGAGCGCTGCCGCACTCTGGACAGGCGCTCTCCTCTATGGGAGCCTGCTTCCGAACAATATGTTCATCCATAACGTTTGCCTCCTAAATCCCTCGTAATCGACCTCCACACTCGTGTCAAATGTCTGTTCCGTGAGGGTTTTCTCATCTTTCTGCTACTATTCTGTCCTGATAGGATATAAGCAGTCCTTTGTCACTGAGTGGGGTTACAACGTGATTAGACGTCATTATGTTGTCGCCTCCAATCCACTTGTCCTTTATCACCCTTTCCCTTTCCGAACATTTAGAAAGAGCCCTCAACGACTTACTCTTGGAAAGATGTCTGAAGAATCGTTAAATACCGTTGATGGCCTGAATCCGGATGGTATTCACTTGTCTTCCTACAATCTTGAGCGGGTCAAGGAGCTCAGAGGGTCGTATTCCTCCAGGAAGGCCATCATCGTAGACCGGATCGATGACTTCAAGAGGTTCCTCGAGCGGGACGACGAGGACGTCTTCGCCGAGCTCAGCTTCTGCATCTGCACGCCCCAGTCGAGGGCAAGGGTATGCGACCGCGCCATCAGCGGGATGAAGGGGACTGGCACTCTGTACGGCGGCACCGAGGACGACATCCGCTCGGAACTCGGAGGAGTCCGCTTCGGCGGGAAAAAGGCGCGGTATATCCTCACCGCCAGGGAGCAGTTCTCTAGCGGGAGGTGCATCCAAGTCAAGAAGAAGCTCACCGGGCACCTCGATGTCGAGGGGTTGCGTGACTGGTTCGCGAAGAACGTGAAAGGCCTCGGTTACAAGGAAGCGTCCCATTTCCTCCGCAACATCGGGCTCGGTCTGGACCTGGCCATCCTGGACAGGCACATTCTCAAGAACCTGGAGCTGGCGGGGGTCATCGAGACGATGCCTGCGTACATGTCAAGGAAGAAATACCTAGAGATCGAGGGGAAGATGAGGGCCTACGCGGAGGAGATAGGCATCCCGATGGGGCATCTGGACCTTCTCCTGTGGTCGCAGGAGACGGGCGAGGTCTTCAGGTAGCTAGACTAGGCAGGAAACTCCCTCAGCGCCTCCGATATCCTTCTCAGACCTTCCTGCAGGACCGAATTCTCGCAACCGAGCCCTATGCGGACGTGTCCCGCGAGGCCGAAGAACTCCCCCGGCGGGACGAGCACCTCCACGTCCAGGAGATGCTTGCAGAAGTCGAGCGTGTTCTCGAGCGGGAGCCCGGGAAAGCAGACATTCGCACCCGCCCATGGCGTCATCTCAATACCCTCCCCTCTCGCCCAGTCGACGACCGTGCGGGAGTTCTGATCCAGAATCTTCCGATTGCGCGTCTTGACTTCCTCCCGTTCCCGCAGGACCGCCACCGCCGCCTGTTCGCCAAAGCTGCAGCAGGTCACCGCCATGTGCTCCCTCACCCGCCGACATCTCATCAAGATGTCCTCTTCCGCGAGGATCCATCCGACCCGGAAACCTCCAGTTCCGTAGAACTTCGAGAGGCCCACGGTTGAAATCATCCTCCCGCCAAAGGAGAAAGCGTTCCTGGACGGGGAGTGCGCGAAGTCCATGAATATCTCATCGCACAGAACGTAGAAGCCCTTCTCCCGGGCGGTCTCGGAGAGCTCCTTCACGACATCGTCAGGTATCTGGGCGCCCGAAGGGTTGTGCAGGTTCGTGATCACCAAGAGCTTCGTGGCGGGAGTGAGCGATTCCTCTACTTTCGCCAAATCGAGCGGGAAGTCGATGGGTTCCCTGTCCACGAACTTGACGTTGGAGTCGAGCCCCTGGGGAATGGACGCGAGCGGTTCGTAGAAAGGCCTCTCGACGAGCACGTCGTCCCCGTGAGAGAGTAGGGCAGCGCAGACAAGGAAGTTCGCCTCGCTCGCCCCGTTCGTGACCAGTATGTTCTCGGGATCGGCCCCGCTGACGTCCGAGATGGCGTCCTTCAGCTCCTCGATGCCCGTCAGGCTCCCCATTGCGAGGTTTGCCTCCTTGAGCCTATCGCCAAGGTCAGCGACATAAGGTGGCATGTTGCTGGAGGCAAGGTCGAACTTCACCTTCTCGTAATTGTCCAGGATCCAGTACAGAAGCCTGAAGGGCGGGAAATCGAGGGTCATGAGGCGGCATTATCTCCTCGACTTTTAACCTTGTCTCAGGCAATCTTAATCAGCCTTGAATCCATGCCTATGCGGATGGTCGACCACGCATCGAAGAGCAGGACCGCCGAGGTCTTCGACAGGATAGCGGAGCACTTCGACCTCACGAGGAGGTCGCCCTGGCGGGAAGTCTTGGATTTCGTCGAGTCCTTGGAATCTATGGATCTCGCGGCGGATATCGGCTGCGGGAACGGACGACACATCCCCTATCTGGCCGAGAAGGCGGGAAAGGTTCTTGCGGTCGACTTCTCCAGCGAGATGCTATCTGTCGCTGAAAGAAACGTCGACCAGGTTGGGCTGAGCGGGAAGGTGATTTTCCTGCTCGCTGACAGCTCCCGCCTGCCGCTCGAAGAGGGCGTTCTTGGCGGGTTCATTTATGTCGCGGCGTTGCATCATCTGCCCACGGACGCGGAGAGACTGGTGAGCCTTGAGTCCCTGAGGAGATTCCTGAAGAGCGGGTCCAAGGGACTAATCTCTGTATGGGCCCTCGACCAGCCTCGCTTCGAGGGGCTCGCGGAAGCCGTCACGGACGGTGACATCCTCGTGCCCTGGACGATGCCCGACGGCAAGAGAATCGACAGGTTCTACCACTTGTTCCGAGAGGACGAGCTGAGATCGCTCATCGAGCGGAGCGGACTGGCGGTCGGGAAGCTTCATAGGTCCAGGGACAACTACTTCGCGGAGGTGGTCAGCGATTGACGTAGTCCAGTTCTTCTCCGACCTGTTCGGCATGATATTCGCGGACGTCCTCTGCACGTTCGTTTTCGTCATTGCCCTGGTTCTCCTCGTGATCATTGTTGTTGTCGTCCGCATCAGAAAGATGCTGAACTGGAAGATATGGTTGCACGGAGGGAAGTAGGCCGGATTTGTCAATTGGGGAAGCCTCTTGAGATGTTGAGGGTTATCCCAATAGAGCCGGTTGCCCCCGCTTCCCTCGATTGGGCGGGCTCATGCAAAGAAGACAAGACGACCGAAGGACGGCAGAGGGATACCACGAGGAATCTAGGAGGATTCCTATGGGATCCGTATGGGACGTCTATAGGATTTGTACAGGATGTCCGACGAAAGCCTATAGGGTCTCAGGGGTAGAATCGAGGTAGGATTGGAGCGGATGAGGAGCAGCTCGCCCTCTGGGGAAGGGCCCGTCCGCGGTGAATAGAGCGCCGCCACAATGCGAAATCAATATATGAAGTAGCCACAATTCCTGTCCACCCGGTGAGTGTTATGGCGGAGATTCCCAAGGATTTGAGATACACCAAGAACCACGAATGGGCTCGTCTGGAAGGTACCAGAGTTGTCGTCGGGATCACGGATTTCGCGCAGAGCGAGCTCACGGACATAGTCTACGTGGAGATGACCCGAGCGGGTGAGCACGTGGACGCCGGAGACGAGATTGCCGTCGTTGAATCCGTGAAAGCGGTGTCGGAGATATACGCTCCTCTCGCCGGAAGGATAGTCGAGTACAACACCGTTCTCGAAGAGAGCCCCGAGACGATCAACAAAGCTCCCTATGGCGACGGCTGGATTGCGATGATCGAACTGGATGGGCCCGCGGAGCTCGAGAACCTCATGTCCGCCAAAGACTATGCGGGAATCCTGGAAGAGTAGTCGGATGCTATCCCTTCACGCCTTCTTCACCAAAAGGAATAACTATCAGCGGTATGTTTTCAGCGTTGGGCTCATAGGGTAGTCTGGATTATCCTGCAGGCCTTCGGAGCCTGTGACCGGGGTTCGAATCCCCGTGAGCCCGTACCCTTCTTGCTGGCTGAAAATCAATTCGCGGTCTCTTGCACCGAGATAGTGAGAGATGATATCTCTAATCATTCCATCCCGCGCTCAATCTGGTTGGACTCCTCAAACCATCTGAAGCCAGTAATGTCTCGCTCCTTCGTTCACAAATCCCACGGACTCGTATAATTGTCTAGCCCCATCAGTTGGAGCCGCCCCTAAGATGACAACTGCCGATGGCCTATGCTTTTCTAGACGCTTAAGCCCCTCACAAATCACGGCCTTTGCCAATCCCCGCTTTCTATGGTCAGGATGTGTTCCAACCGGTTCAAGTTCTGCAATCTTGCTCAGAGGATCAATTCTAACCGTGCAAAATGCCGCAAACTTGCCGTCTGGATCCACGGCAACAATGTCAAGATCTTCTTGGTAAAAAGACGCAGTGCCATATAATTGAAGCAGTTCCATAGACATGCTTACAATGTGGGGGAAGACAGTCATCTGAACCTCGCGATACTTCAGGAAATCCTTCTCGATAACCGCGTTTCGTATTGTGTACCCTTCAGGTAGATTGTATGTTGGAACTGGCGAATCTATGGGTCGTACTTGCCTATCCCCTTCAATCTCGCCTTTTTTGAATCCCAAGTCCGATAATAGCAGAATGCGTTCCTCATCATCGTCATCCACAACTAGTTTCATTTTCACTTCTTCGACTTTGTCCCCCTTCATCTCTTTCACTCGATTCTGCATCCATAACACCATCTCTCTTGCAGCAGATGTATAGTTGGGGTGAACAGATAGCCAACAATCTCCAGAGGGCTTTGTGTAAGATACTGCTATAATCCTCAACGCGCTCTGTTGAAGTTCATCGAACGCTTCCCAAACCTTTAGATATTCGTCCTCCTCGTCAAGATACTCTGTTCCGCCTGGACCAAACTTAAGATTCTCTAACTCTGTGGGTATCCAGTTTGTATAGGCTTTCCTTACGTTGTATATATCTGTAAGAAATCCTCGGACAGACTCAAAGTCTTTGGCCCAATGATAATCTCGCATCATAATAGCCATGAACCACTTCACCCGCATGCATGCCATGGATCGTTATGATATTCAATCTTTCCAATGAACCGACCAATAGTCGGGGGCCACTCCCGTTCTCACCCCCTTGGCATCGATTTCTCGTATGCCATCCGAGGAGTGGACGAAGGTTTTGGTGGTACCCGGGGCAGACAGAAAAACGGAAAGATGGAGCGAAGGCTCCTGAGAGTTCTGAGCTCGAACTCGTGACCGCATTCACTGGGCCTTCAGGCGCATCCTTGAGAAAGCGAGGACTCCTATGGCGAAAATCACTATTGTCTGGATGATCATCCACACGATATTCATTGAAACCTCATTGAAGCTCAAGCCGAAGGTCAGGACGCCTCTAAGCGCCTCAATCGCCTGGCCCCAGGGAAGGACGTCGACAAGGACTGGTGCCCTGACTGTGAAGAAGGCGCCAATCAGGAAGCTCACAGGGACCCATATGAGTGGCCCCAGGGTATTGGCGTGGCTCTCACTCCTGGAGAAGGCGGCAATAATCAAACCAAGGGCGACGGATGAGATCCCGGATATGATGCCGATCAGAAGTGCAGCAAGGATCCCATTCAAACCTCCCTGCCAATGAAAGCCTATGGCGATGGCAACCCCAAGAAGAATGATCACCTGGGTTGCAGCAATGACCGCCCAGGGAATCATGGTTCCAAAGAGAAGGTCGAAGGGTCTCATAGTAGAGATCTGCAATCTCTCCAAGTTTTTCCTCTCGACCTCTCTTGCCAATGCGCTTGCGACGCTCCCAGAGATGATGAGAAGCCCGAAAACAAGGATACCAGGCGCTATATAGTCGAATGCGGTGAAGCTCTCCGTTCCTGGAACCGATTGAATCTGCGACGTTACGAACTGATCATCCTCCCAGTCAGTTGGCTTGAGATATGAGGGCAGTGCTCGAATTGTTTCCTCCTGTGTGATGGAAACGACTTCCTGAACAAATCCATCCAAAACGCTTCTGAGGATGGATTGAGTAGTACCAAATTCGACGAACCCCAGGTCACCTTCCACAACTACCAGTGAGGTTCCATTCCAATCAACCGCCGGAAGCGTCAGATTCTGGGTTGTCACATTCTTGCCTTCTAGCAGAGCTCCTCCTACCGCCAGGGCAACGGTTTCCCGAGCCGTAGAGTTTATGAGGGCCCCCATCGCCTCTGAGAAATTGACCTGAATCGTGCAAATCGCATGGATATGTCTCTTTGCGAGCATATCATCAGCTTCTTCTACGGAGGCGCTGACGATGTCAAAGACATGCGTTTCGCCGTCTTCATACGTCATGTTCTTTAGGAGATCAACGAAATCGTTTCCGAAGTTCCTTGACTCGGATGTGTTGTTGTAGAAGATGGTCGCACCAATGTCGTCATTGAATACGACGATTTGGTGAGGATAGTTTTCGCCGCTTCCAACCCCAAAGGCGAAACCGAAGACGAGCATGAACGCCACGGGGAACAGAAGGAGCATGGCTAGTCCCTTCTTGTCTCTGACCGTCTCCTTGAACCCCTTGATTGCGACTCTGAGGAACTTCATGTCAACCCTCCCTCAGTCCTCGACCAGTCAGCGTAATGAACACGTCCTCCAGTGTGTTCTTCCTCAGCGAGACGTTGCTAATCTCGATCTTCCTCTCTTCGAGCGTGTTGAACAGCCGCTGAAGTTTGCCAACCATGTCAAGGGCCCTCACCGCAATGACTCCGTCAACGGGAGCAGCGGAATCGATTCCCTCAACGGTTTCGATTGCGCCAATCGCATCGCTCACCTTGTTCTCATCGGTCAAATGAATCTCCAGCACATCTCCAGTTCCAACGGTGTCTTTCAATCTCTCTGGAGGGTCAACGACGAGAAGCTTTCCATGATCTATGACCGCAACCCTATCGCTCAATTTGTCTGCTATCTCCATCAGATGCGTCGTGAGGATCACCGTCTTGTCTGCCTCGGATAGCTTTCCTATGTAATCGGCCACACGTACCCTCGACTGAGGATCTAGGCCGGCTGTGGGCTCGTCCAGCACGACGATCTCAGGATCATGCATCAGGGCCATGGCCACATTCAAGCGCCTCTTCATCCCACCTGAGAGGTCGCGGACAAAGGATTTCGCTTTCTTTGTCAGCCCCATTTCTTCAAGCAGACTCTCCGCTCTCGTTCTTGAGGTGGCGCGAGGGACTCCGTACATGTCCGCCATGAATACGAGATTCTCCCTGGCGGTGAGCCCTTCCCAGAGGACTATGTCCTGGGGGCAGATCCCTATCTTCCCTTTCAGCTCAAACGTGGCTGAGGCGACATCTTCCCCGTCTATGAGCACGCTTCCAGAGGTGGGCTTCAGCAAGCCGACCATCATTCGAATGGCCGTAGTCTTTCCCGCGCCGTTCGGTCCAAGGAATCCGAACACTTCTCCCCGCCTGACTTTGATGTTCAGACCGTCAACCGCGAGAACGTCAGGGAATTCCTTCCTCAAGTCCACCGTTTCGATTACATGGTCCATCCGGACACTCCTCCTCAACTTCCCGAAACTTCTCGTTGTATAAGAGCGTTGTCTCAAGGTCGTAACGTCTCATGACTGACCAAGAGTCGATTCATAGCACCTCTTGTGCTGGGACTCAATACGCGAAAGGCAGCAACGCTTGGCCTGGCAGATGTCAAGGGGTCTCTTCTTGCTACGAACCAAGACAAATCGATTACGTTACCAAAGACCAGGTTGGCCAAGAATGACAGTTTTGGACTCAAGCGGGGGCGAGTCCGTGTGGGGAGTCGTGCCTGCGCCTACGATTCTTCTCGCGGGAACTCGGTTTTTCCCTTGAAACTATCAGCAACGCTCATGCCAAGGTCATCGTCGAAGTAGTTGAAGTACACGAACGTGAAGATCATCGCTCCGATGACGAAGAACAAATAGAAGATCCCAAACGTCTGCACCATCGTCTCAAAGTCAATACTCACCAGCGTCAGCCGGATGAAGACGATGAGGGTCCCCACCACGGTAAGAGTCTGCGCCATGCGGGACTTGAGCCCGTCGTACAGCTTGAAGTCCTTGACTGGTCCTTTGATGCGAGCATTCAACCGGCGATAGAGGAACCACGGCAGGACCAGAAAGGGAATGAAGAAGGACAAGCTCGAGGACAGGCTGAAAAGATCTGCGAATTGCTCTGTGGATTCTGACCCTCCCACGAGAAAGGGGTTGAGGCTGATGTAGATTGCGAGAATGACACTGAAGATGACCTGCCACATCAACGCTGTTCTGAAGGCCCGCCACGGAAAGACATTCCTTGGTGTACATTGGCTCACGGAGAGGCTGCTCGTGTCCAGGACATCGGGTATGTCGTACAACCACTGGAGTATTCGATATGTCGCCTTCGTCTTCCCGCCTTCTCCTGAATCCATTGTGTTTGGGGTTATCTTCCCTATATCGGCAAGGATGTCAGGCGCGAATCGCCTTTCCAAGACAGCTAGGACACCAACGATGCCAAAGCCCATGACCAACATCAGCAGCAACGCGAGGAATACCGCAAGAACCATGGCGACAAAGATCGACACAGACGCAACGAAGAGCTGGAGACTGTCTGAAACATTACTGCTAATCTCGACGGTCAAGATGACCACCGTAGGCACTGGGGAAGTCGCCAACGAAACCTGTGCGAACCGTTTGAGGACAGTCCTCATGGGTATGATGCCCCTCTTGCGGTGGTACTTCAACGCCAATATCCCGGTGAAGGAGAAGACGAAGACAAGTCCGCTAAGGAAACCACTCATAAGACCTAGGAGATTCACGGGCCAAGAGATAATGCCATAAGCCACCACTATGGACAGTTCCAGGAGGAACAACACCGAGAAGAACCGCAGCAACCGCTTGTCCGTTCTCCTCCAATCCTCCGTGGTCAGGGCATCGTTTGATTCGACTTTCGATCCCCCCTCACCTTCAGTTTGCGCGGTGTCCTGCGGACTCATTTCAGACCCTTCCACTCGCTCTGATGTTATGTACTCCATGCGCAATGTTTTCCAACAGTCATAATGGTTTTGAGAGTCTCTCCTCGCGCTCAAAGAGGGGATTCTGGGGACGAAGGGCAGTCTATGTTAGCAGTCGGTCAAGACAGCTTCGGAGCCGAACGGGCCAGAATTCCTCAAGCCAATTCCAAGAAAAGGGATCCCTGTATACTGGATGTGGGCACAAGTCCTATATAGATGTGGATTTCTTCCAGTTCAACAGCGATTGGTAACAACAGGAGGAGGTGGAATGACGACGATGTGGAAACTGTTGCGTGAGTTATCTCATCCCAAGAGACTCGAGATCATCCGTATCATCGCAGTCAAACCGAAAGCGGTAGAGGGGATCGCCGAACAGGTCGACGCAAGCGTTCAGGAAACGACTGTTCATCTCGATAGGCTGCGCAATGCAGGACTCGTGGATAAGGAATCCGGGGGAGCATTTCGGACTGCCCCCATGGGGCATCTCACTCTATCGCTTCTTCCGGGTCTTGATTTCGTGGCAACACACTCGGACTACTTCCGCGACCAGGAGCTCTCTCTTCTCCCCGCCCCCCTCATCGCTCGTCTTGGGGATTTGAAGGATAGCCAACGGAGGGACGGCACAGTGAGCAACATCCAGCTCGCGGAGAGGATTTTCAGCCGTTCCGAGAAGCGAATATGGGTCATCGCCAACGAAGTGATGCTGGACGCTGTCCCCGTGATTCGAGAGAAGGTTGCTGAGGGTGCGGATTTCAAGTTCGTAATCGATCAGACCTTCAAGGCTCCTCCATCTTTCGAACCCTCCTTACCTGAGCTTTGGCGGCAGGTGCCAAGAATCCCCGCAGCTGCGGTGGTCACGGAGAAGGAAGGGATGGTCTGCTTCCTCGATCGCGAGCTAATGGTGGATTACACCGTCGCGTTCACGTCTGATGAGCCATCGCTCCTGAAGTGGTGCGAGGACCTCGTTGACAGCTCTTGGAAAGAAGGCGTCTCGCTTCAATGATCGAACTCTCGAAACTGCTCGGTTAGAGGCCACGGGCGAACATGAATTCTTCATTCATAGGAGTGACGTTCCCAGGCGGAAGCGGGGCGTCGTAAGGTATTATTAGGCAGATACGCAGATAGCCGAAGAGGTGCAGTCCATGAACGAAGAGGAATCCACGGAGAAAGAGGGCCACAGGAAGTTCGCGGTCGATGCTTTCAACCTGGTATGGAGCCTTCTCGACAAGGAGGAGAGAACGGAGGAAGAGGATGACAAGATGGCTCATGCAGCTCATGCGTCTCGCTTCCACTGGGGCGAGATAGGAACGCCTCTGGAGTTCGAGAGAGGCGAGTGGCAGATCTCCCGCGTCTACTCGGTTCTGAACAAGCCAGAGTCGGCACTTCACCACGCAAAGAGGTGCTTGAGCATCTGCAAGGAGAACGACATCGGAGACTTCGACATCGCCTTCGCATATGAGGCCATGGCGAGAGCCAATGCCGTTGCTGGTGAGCAGGCTGAGGCCGAGAAGTACGTCCAGTTGGGGAAGGAGGCAGGAGAGCAGATCGCCGAGAAGGGGAACAAAGACTACTTCTTCAGCGAACTGAGGACGATCCCTGGCTATCAGGAATAACGCTCGTCAGGGAATCATTGGCAAGGGATGCACTACCTTGGCAACTCGAATAACTGTATCCAGTTGCCATCAGGATCCTCGATGTATGCCCAGTTTGCGCCTGGCTCCTCGGCTACCTCCGAGACCGGCTCATGACCCTTCTTCTTGAGGTACTTGAGCGCCTTGTCCAGATTACCGACTTCGAAAGTGAGATAGTCCAGCTCGCCTCCCTTCTTGAACGGCCCAGCCACCGGACTTCTGTCCGAATACCAATTGAGCGTCAGGATATGCCCGGTGCTTTCGCTCTGCACGCCAGCGGTCTCGCCCTTGGTGAACGAAATCTCCGAGCGGCCCAAGGACTTCATTCCTAGGACCTCCGTGTAGAAACGGATCGAACGGTCGAGGTCCCGAACGCGAATCCCCGTGAACGAAAACATGAACTTCATGACCGACCGAATGGCCATCGATGATTAAGTCTTAACGATGGAACGGGAACCTTGTCCTGCCTCGTGAGTGGCGATAATCGTCATCCCCATGCTTCAATCGGCCGTCTTTCTCAAATAACCTTTTAATAACGTCACGGATTCACCCACGGGGGTAGGATATGGAAGAAGTTGTACTGGCAAGTGCAGTTCGGACAGCCGTCGGTAAGTTCGGCGGGACGCTGAAGGACATCAATGCGCCACAACTTGGCGGGTATGCAATCGCAGAGTCCATCAAGCGGGCAGGAATCGAGGATAAGGACATCCAGGAAGTGATAATGGGTAACGTGGTCTCCGCGGGTCTCGGTCAGAATCCAGCAAGGAGGGCTATGATATTCGCGGGCCTTCCGTACGAGGTTGGCGCCTTCACGATCAACAAGGTCTGCGGCTCGGGACTCAAGGCGGTGATGATCGCGGCGGACGCAATCAAGTCGGGGAGCTATGGCATTATCGTGGCCGGCGGAATGGAGAACATGAATCAATGCCCGTATCTTCTGACAAAGGCGAGGTACGGTTATCGTCTTTTCAACGGAGAGCTCGTCGACGCGATGGTCCACGACGGACTCTGGGACATCCACAACGACTTCCACATGGGATTGACAGGCGAGATAGTGGCTGAGAGGTTCAACATCACGCGCGAAGAGATGGACGCGCTCGCATGCGAGAGTCACCTGAAGGCCGCCAAAGCAACCGAGGAGGGCAGATTCAAGGATGAGATTCTCCCGCTTGAGATTCCTCAAAGGAAGGGGGATCCGATCATATTCGACAAGGACGAGGGCGTTCGTCCTGATACAACACGTGAGAGACTCGGTAAGCTCAAGCCAGTGTTCAAGAAAGATGGGATGGTTACGGCAGGAAACGCATCACAGATCAGCGACGGCGCATCGGCCCTCGTCGTCATGGCGAAGAGCGAGGCTGAGAAGAGAGGCGTCGAGCCTCTCGCGAGAGTTGTCGCATACAACACGAGCGGCCTCGAACCAGAGCATGTCATGTCCGCACCGATTCCGTCTGTGAAGGCACTGCTCAAGGACAATGGCTTCACAATTGACGACATCGACATCTTCGAGCACAATGAGGCGTTCGCGTCCGCGAGCGTGGCCGTGAGGAGAGAGATAGGAGTTCCCGACGAGAAGTTCAATGTCAATGGCGGTGCCGTCGCCCTCGGACATCCGATCGGGTGCAGTGGTGCGCGGGTCCTCACGACACTTCTCTACGCGATGAAGGACAGAAATGCGGGAAGGGGACTGGCCACCCTGTGTCTCGGAGGCGGGAACGCGGTCAGCATGATAGTGGAGATGTGATCATGGAAATCAAGCGGATTGGCGTCCTCGGTGCCGGCACTATGGGAAACGGAATCGCCCAAGTGGCCGCGCAGAGCGGCTACGAAGTCGTCATGCGGGACATTGAGCAGAGGTTCATCGACGGCGGGATGGAGAGCATCAAGAAGAACCTCTCGAAGGGTGTGAAGAAGGGCAGAATCACCGAAGAGCAGATGGAGACAACTCTGTCCCGAATCAAGCCGACACTGGACATGGGAGACTTGAGCGGGTCGGACCTGGTCATCGAGGCGGTCATCGAAGACGCGGAACTGAAGAAGAGCGCGTTCAGGGAGATCGATGAGCTCTGTGGAGACCACGTCATCATCGCAACGAACACCTCGAGCATATCGATAACGGACCTGGCAGCGGCCACGAGGAGGCCGGACAATTTCATCGGAATGCACTTCATGAACCCTGTGCCTCTGATGAAGCTGGTCGAAGTGATTCGCGGGTTGCAGACCAGCGATGAGACGACCGGCACGATTCTCGATCTGGCGGAGGTAATGGGCAAGACACCAGTTGAGGTCAATGATTACCCTGGTTTCATCTCGAACAGGCTGCTCATGCCGATGATAAACGAGGCCGCCTTCTGTTTGATGGAGGGAGTGGCGACGAGGGAGAGCATAGACACGGTGATGAAGCTGGGCATGAATCACCCAATGGGACCGCTCGAACTCGCTGATTTGATCGGCTTGGATGTGTGTCTCTTCATAATGGAGGTCCTGTACAACGACTTCAACGACTCGAAGTACAGGCCCTGCCCGCTCCTGAAGAAGATGGTGAGGGCTGGATATCTGGGCAGAAAAACGAAGAGAGGTTTCTACGATTACTGATCCAGCATGCGATCCTCATCGGCGTCGATATCATCCGGCTCTGAGATTTCTGGCGGCGGCTCTGGCGGCGGCTCCACGTAGGCAATCTCCGCAGCGCCAGGCCACGTCTGGGCTCTCCTTTTTCTCCACCAGAGGAGCATGACGAGGATCACGACGAGAATCACAATCAGGAGGATCATCCACCATAGGCCGAAGAGGGTCAGAGTGTGCGTCAAGGTCACGTTCAGCTGTCTCGTGCTATCAGGCTCCAGATCCACCGTTCTCGTCGCACCGTTGAGTCCTTCTTTCGAGAACCTGATGGTGTAGCTTCCCGCCGGTATGTCCTCGAAGATGAACGAGCCATTGGAGGACGTGTGGACCGTCGTGTCCAAGGCCTCGATTGTGACCTTCACGTCATGGAGCGCGACGCCGTTCTCGTCCTTCACCTCCCCGAATATCGTGCCCGACCCGACATCGGTTGTGAAGCTCCAGCTGTGATCGCTCGTTAGGTGATTGCTGGACCGATCCATAGCGGACTGCGTTATGGTGACCGTGTAGTTCGTCCCGTAGCGAAGGTCGGAGTCGGGAATGAACGTCACCTCGTCGCCATTCCAGACGAAGATGCCGTCCCCCTCCTGCCATACCGTTGTCCCGTCGGTGAAGTAGAAGGCGCTCTGCACGGAGCTCTCGTCCATAAGCTCGCTGAACTCGACGACTATGTTCTCCGTCACTGGAACGCCTGTTCCGATGGGGGATTCGTCCACCACGGTCGGAGGAGTGTTGTCAGGAATGATTTCCGTTGTGAAGCTCAGGCTGTAATCATCGCCCCCGACGCCGTTGCCGTCACCGTCGAGCGGGTTCCCAGAGGCGTCGGTCGCCATCGATGCATCGAGCGTGACAGTGTACGTTCTTCCGTAGTAGAGGCTCATCGTTGGTGTGAACGTGAACACGTCCTTGCCCATGTTCCACGTGATGTTGCCATCGGACTTGTCCCACGTTGTGGTGGAGTCCGTGTAGCTGAACGAATCGTTGACGGAATCCATATCCATGTTCTCGTTGAACCTCATCTCGATGACCGTATTGATGTCCACATCGGGCTGTCCAGATTGCGGGATGTTCCCGATGACCTGTGGGGGGTCGTCGTCCACGGGCTCCGTCGTGAAGTTCCAGATGAAGTCCACACCGCCCGAGAGATACGAACCGCAGTTATCTTTGGCCACCGTGCCGTTGATCGTGACGTTGTAGTCCGTGCTCGTGTTGAAGTTCTCGAACGGGTTGAATATCATGGTGTCGGAGATGTGATTAGTCGAGGCCCATACTATCGCACCGTGGGACCGGTTCCAGACGCCTGTTCCGTTGGAGTATGAGAACGCGGCGGCGACCGAGCTCTTGTTCATGGGTCTGTCGAACGTCACGATGATGTTGGAGGAGATTGAGACATCCATCTCTCCGTCAAAAGGACGCGTGCTGCTGACGATAGGCGGGGGTCCTGGTTCGGTGGTGAAGCTCCACAGGAAATCCGGTCCACTATTCCCGTCGTTGTCCCCGTCGAGGTACTGCCCAGTCTCGTCCTTCGCGGTCGAGGAAAGTAGCGTCACGTTGTACTGCGTGCAGCAGGCATACGGTTCATCAGGCGTGAAGACGAACGAGACGTTCCCGGTCCAAGTGAAACCACCGTGCCTCCAGTCCCTCACGATTCCCCCATCATTGTATCTCAGCGATTGCTCGACGGACGTCGTGTTCATCAGCTTGCTGAACGTGACGTCAAGGGCGGTGCCCACCGGTATGCCGCCGCCTTCCGGGCTCCAGGCAGTGACCATAGGCGGCCCCATCGCGGTGAACGTCTCGGTGTGCGACGAGTCCATCGAAATGAACCTAGGATTGTCTGAGAATGTCTTGCCTGGGAAGTAGATCTCGACTCTCGTCTGGTTGTCGAACGCGCCCGCATTGGTGTAGGTCATGTCCGTCACGACTATCCCGCTTGCCGTTCCAGAGAGATTCGTCTGCGGGTCCGCTCCGCCGAAGTGGGGGGAGGAATAGACGGTCTGGTTCGGACCAACTGGCGGGACATCGGTTATGTTCAGGTCGGCACCTTCGATAGGACTCATGGTCTCGTCTAGGACGAGTATCTCCAGGAAGTTCTTGACGGTCAGGTCTGAACCCACGTCAACGACGACGCTCCCCGTAAAGGGAGTGTTCAGCGTCGAGACGTGCGAGGTGTCGTTCAGAAGGAAGTCGTTGGCCGCGCCCGTGAGAGTGCTGTTCTCCAGAACCATGCTGGAGTCGCTCGTTACAACGGAGTACAATGTAGAAGAGCTCACCGTGAGAAGTCTGACGAGCGGGTCAGACTGGTTCACAAGCAGTCCAATGCCCGTTCCGTAGATTGTTGTGCCGGCGAGCGATGGTGGCTGAAGTGTGCCATTGATGAAAACGCCCACCGTCGAGTCAGATATGTTGCTCGAAAGTATCATTGAGTTGGTGCTGGTGCTGTTGAACTGTATTCCCTTCCAGGGATCCACGCTCGACCCACTCTGGTTGAACAAGACGTTATACGCACCGAGCTGGGTCTCGACATAGAGGGCGAAGCTATCGTTGAAACGGACATTGGTTCCCGTCTGTATCGTTAGAGAGCCCGTGACGTAGAGATCACCTATCGCTATGTACGGGCTTCCTGCCGAGTCCCAGGTCCCTGAGATCTCACCCTTGACGTATGTCTGCGCCTCCGCCGTCGGCACGATAAGCACGAATGACGTTAGAAGTAGCGTTACCGTAGCGCCCACACCAAGCAAACCGAATCTAGCGTTTCCCATCCTCCTCACCTGGCCCTCTGGTCCATGGATTGGGGCGGTTCCTAATAATCTTTTTGCAGGTTCACCCCCTGGAGACCCTGACCAAAAGTGTTTTTATCTCCCATGCTGATAAGTCATGATTTCTCTCCGGTGAAAAGATGTTACGGAAGGCGAAGAGACAGCACACGAGGGAAGAGGTCCTCTCCCTAATGGAAGGTCTCGTCGGAAGATGGTTCGAGAGCAAGTTCGATGCAATCACAGAGCCGCAGTCCTACGCCGTGCCTCTGATACACGAGAAGCGTAACGTCCTGGTCTCTTCACCCACCGGATCGGGAAAGACCCTGACCGCCTTCCTTTCCATAATATGCGAGCTCTACAGGAAGCAGCTGGCGGGTGAGCTTGAGGACAAGATATACTGCGTGTACATCTCCCCGCTAAAGGCTCTCGCGAACGACATCAACAGGAACCTCACCGAGCCCCTCAGAGAAATGAGGGAGATTGCGGAGAAGGAGGGGCTGGACTCTCCGGAGATACGCGTTGCGGTGAGGTCGGGGGACACCTCCCCGTACGAGAGACAGAAGATGGCGAGAAAGCCCCCTCACATCTTCATCACAACGCCGGAGTCCATCGCGCTCGTGCTCTCCACACCGAAGTTCAGCAAGAAGTTCAAGGACGTCCAGTACGTCATCGTGGACGAGATCCACGAGGTGTGCTCGTCCAAGCGCGGGGTCCATCTGTCGCTCTCCCTGGAGAGGCTGAGAGAGCAGATCGAGCACGATTTCGTCAGGATAGGCCTCTCCGCCACGATAGCGCCGATGAACGAGGTGGCCAAGTTCCTAGCGGGCTACGAGAACGGGCGTCTCAGGGACGTGAGCGTCGTCGAGGTGGAAGGCAGGAAGAAGCTGGACTTCAGCGTGATGTGCCCCGTCAAGGACATGATGACGCTCCCCTTCGAGATCGTGAACGCGAGGATGTACGACACCCTGAAGCAGCTCGTGGACGATCACAGGACGACACTCATTTTCACGAACACGAGGAGCGGCACGGAGCACGTCTCCTTCAAGCTCATGGAGAGGGGCGTGCAGGATCTGGCGGCCCACCACGGGAGCCTGAGCAAGGTCACGAGGCTGGACGTCGAGGAGAGACTGAAGAACGGCGAACTGAAGGTGGCGGTCTCGTCCACCTCGCTCGAACTCGGCATAGACATCGGCTACATCGACCTCGTCTGTCAGATAGGCTCTCCGAAGTCCATTGCGAAGGGTCTTCAGAGGATAGGGCGGGCAGGCCATGCGGTGGGAGAAGTGAGCGTGGGCAAGATGATTGTCTTCGACCTGGACGACCTCGTCGAGTGCGCAACGATCGCGAAGAGCGCCTACGACAACAAGATAGACAGGGTCCACATGCCCACGAACTCCCTGGACGTTCTCGCTCAGAGCCTCGTGGGAATGAGCCTGGAGAAGCGGTGGGATGTGAACGAGGCCTTCGAACTCGTGCGAAGGTCCTACTCCTATCACAAGCTGAAGAAGAGGGACTTCCTCAACACGCTCAAGTACCTAGCAGAGAAGGACACTACCGCCAGGGTCTACGGAAAGATATGGCTGGACGACGGAACGTTCGGACGGAAGAGGAAGTCCGGGCTGATCTACTTCACGAACATCGGGACGATTCCGGAGGAGGGGAACTACAAGGTCTTCAACATCCACGGCTCGCCTCTGGGGGACCTGTCCGAGAAGTTCGTGGAGTACCTGAAGGAGGGGGACGTCTTCGTCCTGGGCGGGCGCACGTACAAGTTCAAGAGGAGCAGGGGGATGCGAATCTACGTCGAGGACGCCTCGGGAAGGCGGCCCACGGTGCCCTCCTGGGCGGGTGAGATGCTCCCCAGAAGCTTCGATTTATCGATGCAAGTGGGGAAGTTCAGGCACGACGTGCTCGAGAAGCTGGAGGAAGGGGAAGAGGAGACGAAGGAGTGGCTGATCGAGAACTACAGGGTCGACGACGGAGGAGCTCGGAGCATAATCAGCTATCTCAGGGAGCAGAGTGCGCTGTCACCCCACGTTCCCACCGATGAGGAACTGCTCATCGAGGGCTACGTCGACCCCAAGGGAAACAGGAACATCATCTTCCACTTCTGCTTCGGAAGGCGGGTGAACGATGCGCTCTCCCGCGCATATGCGTTCGCGCTGTCGAACAAGCTGAAGTGCAATATCCGCGTGGCCGTGACGGACGACAACTTCATGCTGACCGTCCCGAAGAGGACGCCCCTGAAGGGGATCGAGAAGCTCGTCACGAGCGGGAACGTGGAGGACATCCTCAGGCGGGCCCTCAGGAACACGGAGCTGTTCAAGCACAGGTTCAGGCACTGCGCCACGCGGAGCCTCCTCGTGCTGAGAAGATACAAGGGCAAGGAGGTGTCGATAGGCCGGCAGCAGCTCAGGTCCACGAGGGTCATGGACGCCTTCCACGACATAAAGGACTTCCCGGTGATCCAGGAGACCTACAGGGAGATACTGAACGACCACATGGATCTTCCTCATGCGACGGAGGTGCTCGAGAAGATCGAGAGCGGCGAGATGAAGGTCAAGAGCACGCGGTACTCGTCGACGCCCTCGCCTTTCGCGCACAACGTCGTCCTCGCGGGGATATCGGACGTGGTCCTCATGGAGGACAGGAGCTCCATGCTCCGGGACCTCCACCGCCAGGTTCTGAGAAGGGTCTTTCCGCAGTCCGAGATCCAGAAGATGCAGTTCAGCGAGGAAAGGATCTCAAGCTACTTTGAGAAGAAGTTGCCGAGGATTAGCGCGAAGGACGACATACTGGTGCTACTAGGAGAAGCGGGAGCGATGAACATACTCCGGCAGAAGGGCAGGAACATCTTCGACCATGCCGACGTTGATCACACGACGTTGTGCAGGTGGTCCGAGGAGCTCATCGAGGTGGGGGAAGCGGAGTCTGTCTGGACAGCCAGTGGTTCCCTGTACAGCCTCAAGAAGGACGTGCCCGCCCACGCTGCCGTGTTCGCGAAGAAGATCCGGATTGGCGACGCTGAGGGAAGAATCCTTGCCATGTTGGACAAGGGTCCCGCAACGACAAAGGAAATCGCGAAGACCACCAGAACCAAGGTCAAGGAAACCGCGGATACGCTCGCATTGTTGGAGAGGGCCTACGAGGTGAAGAGAAAAGGATCGGGGGAGATATCCTGGGAGAAGCGGGAGGTGGAGCCAGATGACTATGAGGAGGCTCTCGACCGCCTCGTGAGAATCACGCTCGGGGCAGAAGGACCAACCACCCTCTCCGAACTAGCATACGCACTGAGCATCGATGAGGGCGCCCTGAAGGAGACGCTTCGGGAGCTCGATGAGGGGGATGTCGTCGTCTCCGGGAACTTCGTCATCGGCGAGGAGTTCCAGTACATGCTTTCATCCGACCTGCGCGGGCTGGAGGGGAAGGATGAGCGGAAGACATACTCCGAGGGGAGTGTCAAGCTGCACCTCATGAAGAAGCAGCTGAAAAGCCTGAAGAGCATCGATGAGTACTTCGACTCGTTCCTCGAGGTGGGACACCTGCTGGACGTCAGCAACCGCCTCCCGGATTTCGACGTGGAGGATTGGAGCTCCCGGCGCTTGAGCGGGGACATCCTTCATGGTAGGTTCCTGAGCGGGCGTGTGAGATTCGTCAGGCGGAAGGACGCCCCCCTCTTCATCTCGGCCTACCGCAGCGAGAACCTCACCAAGCTGGACAAGGAGATACTGCATCACATCGAGTCCAGCGATGGCATCGATATCTTCAGGATTTCGAAGCAACTCAAACTCGATCGGGACATAGCGAGGAGCAGCGTGGAAAAGCTCGACAGGAACATGTACATCGTCCGCAAGTTCCAGCCGCGGGAGGGATGGATCAAGCTGAACCTCTACATAGCGATGGACCGCATGAAGGAGGTGAAGGGAGCGAGAAGGATGATTGTGGAGAGGTTCCTTCGAGGATATGGTCCGGTATCTCTCTCGGGGATCAGGTGGTACACGTCGTTCCCCGTCGAGGAAATCAGAGGGATCCTTCTCAACCTTCGAGAGGAAGGGATCGCGGAGGAGATCGCCGTCGGGGAGAGCGGCGAGAGGGACCTGTGGTTGATGTCCGACGAACTGGCCGACCTGGAGAAGGCCAGAGGGACCGCCAAGGATGGCGTGAGGATAGTGTCCCTTTACGACCCCTGGGTGCAGCCTTTGTGGGCCCAACTGTCCAGCATGTACGGAGACAGCTGGTACTACCCTGTTCTGAGGGACGGGGAACTGATCGGCACCGTTGAGATCTGGGAACTCGGTGGCTGCGTCGAGATTAGGAACATCCAGCTGACCGGCAAGGAGCATCTAGCAGAGCTTCTAGGTGCGATAGACGATATCATGCAGTATTTCGAGAAGAAGGGATTCGACCTCGTCAGGGTAACAGGAGCGTTCGGCAAGAGGATACTGGAGATCGAAGAGCTGGACCTCTTCCTCGAGAACGGGTACCACGAGGTCCAGGACTTTGTGGCGAAGGGAGGGTTCGTGCCTGTGTCCTTCAGCGATGAGGACATCATGAGCTACGTGCTCTGGAAGCAGAGGATACCGCCCGAGAGGGCCTTCGACAGTGTCCTTGACGCGGTCCAGGAGCTCGGCGGGCTGAGATCGGACTACGCCGCCCGCCTGAGGGTCAAGGAGGCGCAGCCGTTGCGCAGACTGTACCAAACCGGAGTCATCCTCAGTGCGCGCTTGATACCGGACTACAGCATGTACTGCACGCCCAAGGAGCTCTCGGTCTACAAGAAGGCCCGGAGTCAGAGGATTGACGAGTACGCGAAAATGCTTCTCAACGTCGTCCGGCACGAGGAACCGGTCAAGAGAAAGAAGCTCTTCGCGAGGTCCCCCCTTGGATACGGGAACACGCTGGACTCGTTGAGGATGCTGAACAGAGGTCTGCACACAGCCTACGTGCATCACTATCGACTCGTTACTGTACGGTCTTCCAGGCTCTCGGTCAAGAAGGCAAGGAAGAGGGTCATCGAAAGGATTCTCAGGAACTTCGGCATCTTCAGCGCGGAGGGCTTCGCTCTGTTCATCAAGAACGAGTTCAAGATGGGCGAGATAAGGAGAGTGCTCAGGGAACTCGAGGACGAGGGCGTTCTCGTCAAAGGCTTCTTCAGGGAAGGTAGCGATAAGGTTTACTGGTTGATCAAGGAAGACCTGGGGAAGGTGGGAGCGGTGTCCGTGGACCGGAAGTTCGTTCTCACACCGATGGACCTCCTCTTCCACTACCTGAGACACAAAATCGGGGCAGAGTTCAGATTGGGATGGTGCTTCGTCATATTCGACGGTCCCAAGATGATTGGCGCGTTCAAGGCGAAGAAGAAGGGCGAAGAGCTGACGGTATCGGAGTTCATCGGAGGTGAGGAAGCTAGGGCCATTGTGAGGGAGTTCGCCGCTGTGAACCAGATCTGGATCAGGGATCAGCCAGACCGCCCAGACGATTGGGAGATCGTCGAATGGTATGAGAAGATGTACGGCAAGGGCGGATCAAGCTAGCTCTTCCTCTTCCGGGACTGTCAGGGACATCTCCACAATTCTCTTTGTCTGGATGATGTCCTGAGCAATGGGGCCCTCCTGACTTCCCGCAAGAAGCGAGTTCCCAGAGAATAGTATCTCGGCATTGGGCTCGGCAAGTGCGAATCCACCCTCCGTGTCCACAAAGCCCAGTTTCTTGGCCTCCCGCTCCTCGCCCTCGATTTCCTGCACTGCAAACACCCGACCTAGATTCTCCTTGAACTCACTCATCTCGATGGGGATCATGGTGCCCTCGTAGCCCCTCAGGTAGTGCCACTCAACGACCATGGCTGCGCCGAGTAAGAGGAACAGTGCCGCGAAGAGCACCTCCATCGCTGTGTTGCCTATCTGCAGGTTTCCCAAGGAATCGAACGTCAATATGCAGAAGGCGAGTATGGCAAGAACGGCAAGTAGGATTGAGCGCTTGTACGCGATCCACTTCAGCGGTCGGGATGCGTCCTTTGCCCACCTGCTCGAGTAACGGTCGAACGCAACGACGAGGAGGCTCAGGAGAAGGCCGACGGTCCAAGGCAAGGCTGCCACCGTCCAGTGTCTCTCGGCTACGTCTCTTGACTCGAAGCCGTAGAGGCTCGTCTTCGGATGCATATTCAGCCAGGCGAACCAATAGCAGACCGTGGAGTTCGCCTGAAGAGACTCCAAACTGAGACTGCCGTCCTCGCTGCGGCCAGTAGTCATGTTCCAGCGAATCGCGGTCTGGTCCTCCATTGTCGAATCAGAGATGAGTGTGAACGATTTATTGTCCGCGCGGTAGATGAAGGCGGCGCCGTAGGCGTAGGCAACGACTACGGTCTCCGAGCCGACAGTGTCCATGACGATTCTCTCGCTGGAGATACTTGAGAGCGGGTATGCAGCATGGGACCCGTTGAGGTCGACACCCAAGACCAGGTTCTTGACCCCGAGGGACGAATCTTTGTATCTGTACGGGAACAGGATCGCGTCGTTGTCCCTGTAGTCGCCGTACGGATGGATTCCGTAGTTCCTTTCGCCAGGCGGGGAGAGGACCCGCGTCGTGGGATGAAGTGCCTCCCAATCGGACCAAGAAGCCCTAACCGTCGGAATTCTCGTGAGGGTCCTTCCCTTGAGTGGGCCCATTATCGCCTTGCCGTCCATCTGGCTCCACATAGATTGCGTCTCGGTGTCTCGCAGGAGGAGACCGTTTTTGTACACTCCTTTGTGAACCTCGAAGGTAAGGACTCTGCCATCGAGTGTACGATCGTAAACCGCGGCCGAATCCGAGGGGAAGGAGTACGTCACCGCTACTGACAGGCCAGATATGCGGTCGTTCAAGACTCCGTGCCATTCCAGAATGGAAAGGGGATATGCCCGGCTTTCGTCGCCGATATCGATTCCTATGACGGGATCGCCGGATGGCCATGGCATATCACGAAACGAAGGGTCGCTGACGGCTTCTATGTCCCATGGAGGGAGAACAGGTACCACCTCGTCGGGATCACTCATCTTAGAGAAGAGAAAGGAAGCGAACAGAATCACTACAATGAGAGCGATGACCTTGATTTTGCGCAAGCGAACCCAGAAGTTCAATCTCGATCGAATCCTTAAAGATGTCGATTGCCTGGAAGATTCTTATTACCATTCCGCTATACTCCTCCCATGCAATCTTCTGAGGTTTTTGACATCCTTGAGAAACACGAATCCAAGATGGTCGATTCCCTGGTTGCCATGTGCCGGATACAAGCTCTTGATCCGAGTTCTGGAGGCGACGGAGAACTTGAGAAAGTGGAGTTCCTGGAAGGGCTGCTCGCAGAGCTCGGGATGCCTTCTGAGAGGATGGATGCTCCCGATGAGCGCGTACCTAGCGGCATTCGACCCAATCTCTTGGTCAGACTCCTCGGCAAGGAGAAGAAGACAATCTGGATAGTCTCTCACACTGACGTCGTCCCCGCAGGTGACCTGAGCGGGTGGGACCACGACGCCTTCGATCCCGTGGTCGAGGGCGGCAAGGTGACAGGCAGGGGCGTCGAGGACAATGGGCAGTCTGTCATCGCCTCACTTTTCGCGCTCTGGGCGGTGAAGGAGGTCGCGGAAGAGCCTGAATTGACCTGCGGTCTCGCCCTCGTGGCCGACGAGGAGACGGGTAGTGAGTACGGAATCTCCTATCTCATTCGAGAGGGGGCGTTCGGGCGGGACGACATCCTCGTCGTTCCGGACCGCTTCTCCGCTGACGGTTCCGAGATCGAGGTGGCGGAGAAGAACATCCTCTGGATACGTGTGGAAGTCGAGGGAAAGCAGGCGCACGCAAGTACGCCGGAAAGGGGCATAAACGCCCACAGGGCGGGCGCAAACCTGATTACATGGATAGATGACCGCCTGCACGAGGTCTTCGACAAGGAGGACCCGCGCTTCAAGCCCGCAACATCCACGTTCGAACCTACCAAGAAGGAAGCCAACGTCCCGAACGTCAACACGGTTCCCGGGAAGGACGTGTTCTACGTTGACTGCAGGATCCTCCCGCCATACGCGACAGAGGAGGTCTTCAAGGAGGTCGAGACCCTGGCGAGAAAGGCCGAGCAGCGATACTCCGTGAGAGTCTCTCTTGAGAAGGTGCAGGAGGAATCCAGCCCTGAGACGTCTGAGGACAGCGAGGTCGTGCTGAGGATGCAAAAGGCCTTGCGGGAGGTCTTGGGCGTCGAGCCGAAGGTCGTGGGCGTGGGAGGCGGCACGTGCGCCGCGCACTTCAGGAAGGCAGGGTTCCCAGCAGTTGTCTGTGGCACGGGGGACGAGACCGCCCACAACGTCAACGAGTACGTGATCGTGGACAATCTCGTGAAAGATGCGAAAATCTACGCAGCCCTATTTCTGGGCTAGCCCCGCTCAATAAAGCAATTCGTCCGTCGGCCCTCTCGGACCACGCGAATCATCTTCGCGCTCGCTAGAATCCCTATGTGATAGTTCACCGTTGGCGGAGTTACGTTCATCGCCTGGGCGATCTCCTTCTGCGAGATTCCGGGGTTCCGGTCTATGACGTCCACGATGTTACTCTGGACGTTGTTCATGCGGAAGTCGCCGTCCTCCGGGATTCTCATGTGCTTCGGATAGAACCTTCTGTACAAGCCGAACTTGCGCGACTTGACGAACTCCTCCCGCTCAAGAGTCCTCAGGTGATGAGCGAGGGAGCCGTTCGTGAGGTTGAGCGCATGCTTGATGGCGTTGTAGTGCTCACCGGGATTCGCCAGTATGTAGCCGTAGATCTGACCACGGACGAAGTGGTCTAGAACTCTTTCCCTTCTAATTTTGGTGTACAGCGGAACGATTAACATGAACAGGGCGAGCTTGATGTTCTCGCTGATCAGCGCCGCAACAGCTACGGCCGATATCACCGTGACGGCTGCCCCGGCGACATACGGGGTCTCGTCCGGGACAACTGGCGGAGGAAGAGGCAGCGCCGGGACTTCCACGACGAAGTCCTGGACATCGGTCAGACCGAACATGTCTCTGGCCTCTATTCGAACGGTCATCGTGCCCGAATCCGCAGGGGTCCAGGCAAGCAGTCCGTCCTCATTGATGCTCATTCCGTCCGAACCGATGACGAGCTTGTACGTGATGGAATCCCACTGAGGGTAATCGTCCTCAACGATGATCTGGTATGAGTAATCGCCACCGATTTCGGCCTCGGAGGGTGCGATACTCACGATGCTGGGGGCGTCGTTGACCCAAACACCGAAGACATTGCTCTTGGTTGGGTCGTTGTTCGGATTGCCATCCCAGGCCTCGACTTGGAACCTCATGGATCCCGACCAGCCAGGACTCGCATCAAAGCCTAGGAAGTGGCCGTCGAGCGTCGCGTCGAGCTTGGAGGAATCCTCTTCGTAGGTCAGGGCGTAGCTGACAACCCCATGGTCGTCAAGGAAATACGGTCCTAGATCGATGAACTCATCAATCGTCTCACCCTCGTTGAGGTGGAATGTGGAGGGAATCGGCATGACCAGTTTCACTGCGGTGTCCTTGTCCTCCAAGAAGAAGATGTAGATGAAACCGGCGACGCGCACAATGACATCCTCCAGGGAGTCATCATTCAGGTCACCCGTTTCGAGAAGTCTTATTCCCTCGGGCTCGGTCATGGTTATGAACGGCGTCGGGTTGAGGGCAAAGCCCGAGGACTGGCTCACCACATCAAGGTTGCCATCAGACAGCGAGACCAGTATGTCGCTCGTGCCAACATGCTCGAAGTCCGCAAGAGCGGTCGTCGATATGTCTCCAATGACCTCAATGCTATCGGACAATGAAAACTCACCTGAGGCATCGGAAAAGAAGACCGTCAAGGCCCCAGAGTCGCCGCTTTGGTAGCTGGGGCTGGACATTACGATGTCCATCTGATCGTCCGAGTTCACGTCCCCTACACACGTGTATTCGGGGTTGTAGTCCATCCTGTCCAGCACGAATGTCGAGCTGATTTCGTATGTGTTTGGCGACGTCTGCATGAAGGAAGTCAGCTGATAGGAAGACGTGACAATGAAATCGACCAGGTCATCACTGTTCAATCTTGCGAGCGAGAGGGAATCCCCCCGCGCGGTCCCAATGTTCATCTTTCCAGCGGGGTCGAACCGCCCCGGGATCATGGGGTCCTGAAAGAATATAATCGTTCCAAATGGCCCCGTCACATAAATGTCATTGAGGCCATCCGATCCGCTGTCAGCCACAGCCACGTCCTTGGGATCGAAGATGAAAAGCGTCGTTTTCAGTTCGAACTGGTCGCCTGGTTGCCATTCGAAAACGCTGATTCGGTCGTGACTCAGGACGATGAGGTCGGGATTTCCATCCCTGTTGACATCCCCGGTGGCGATTCTCGAGGGGAGACTAGCATGGATTATCACTGTTGGATAGGTTGGCAAAGCAAGTGGACCGTTGAAATAGACAAAGACCGAGTTCTGGGCATAGCTGGCGACAGCGATGTCATCGAACCCATCCGAGTTGAAATCCTCCACGATGATATCGCCCATTCCCGGGGCTTCAAGCACGAGAATGGTATTCTCCACGCTGGGAAGCCCGCGAGCGAGAGGGCTGGCGGACAGGAAGATAGAAACGGCTAAGAGCGATGCAAATAGAAGTCCTGCTCTCTTCAGTTTCCTCATTTTCCCCCTCTATACGTATTGGATATGGGACTCTGTCGTTTTCTAGTTTTCCTCCGCAGGGACGGAGAGGATCTACTTAATCCATGGAGTCCGAGCTTATATCTTATGATTGGTGAACGCTTCGAATTAACTTATAAGCTTTTCGCTGGTCCTTGGCGGGCCTGAAGTGCTGAATCTGGAGACGAAATCGGCACACCTGGCTGCACCGTCATAGTCCCCCATCTTTGCGAGGACGTAACCCTTGTTCACCCATGCCTCCTTGTATTCCTCGTCGAGATGAATCGCCCTTTCGTAGGACTTGATCGCTTCATCGTATTTGCCCAGCCTCGTGAGTGCGTTCCCCTTGTTGTTCCAAGCGACCTCGTAGCTAGGATTCACCCCGATCGCCTCGTTGTAGCACTTGAGAGCTTCCCTGTGCCTTCCCAGGCGCGAGAGGGCCATGCCCTTGTTCACAAGAGCCACCTCGTTGTTCGGGCTCAACTTCAGGGCATTGTCAATGCAGTCGATGGCCTCCTCGTACTTCCCCAGGATCGTCAAGGCGGCACCCTTGCTGTACCAAGGAATGTCCATGGTGTCCGACCAATCCGCCGAGCTCTTGAGGGTCGCGGAGGCGCTGATTGCCTTGTCGTATGATGATATGGACTCTCTGAACCGCCTCTCTCTGTACTTCTTGTCTCCCGCTAGAATCTCCGTGTCTATCAGAACCCTGATCCACTTCATCCTTATCAGGAGCGCCACCGAGAGTACCAAGTAGAGGAAGCCAAACACCCAGAGCGAGACGGCTGTCGGCCCGCCTATGCCCCAGACGGTCGGAAGTTCAAGGGCCGAGAAGGACATCAAGAAGACGAGAAGAGAGCCAGCAGACCATATCAGGAATATGAGAAAGTCCCGCCTCATGGCGAATATCCCAAACAAGGACAGCAAGCCACCAGCGATCACAATGGAAAAATCGAAGGAGTACACGGCTTCCGCAGCGCTGAGCAGATGGAGTAACGGGACCAGCAACACGGCCGCGCCGCCTGCGATGAACGGAATCGCCCTGATTGCAGTCGATTTCCAGTTCTTCGGGACGTTAATGAGCGAAAGGGCGAGCCCCAAGCCGAAGATGACGCCAAACACTCCAAGCATGATCCAATGTATCAGATCCACGCCCGCCTGACTCGCGACGTAGTACACGGCAATGGCAACGAGACTGGAGTAGGCGAGGAATTCCTGCACCCTTTGGACCTGGACTCTCTTCTTCTGAGCCAGCCTCTCACGCGGCATTCTACTCAGGACTGGCGAAGGGGCCTTCCTCCTCACTGCTGGTCTTGAGTCTGGCTCCGCCGCATCGGGTTCTCTTCGAGCGGTTCTCACTGGAGTAGGAGCCTCGGGAATCGCAGCCTCCTCCTTTTCGATCGCGACCTCCCCCTCCATGGGTTCGACCAGCATCTCGCTCGTCGCGTCCTCGGAGACCTCCGTGGCCTCCAGCTCCTCGAGGAATTTGTTTATGTCGTCCTCGACGTCGATGCCCTCGATAAGGGGTTCAACCTGTTCTTCACCGACCTCTCCGGAGCATATCGGACACCCGCCCGTGCCCTCGTCCAAGAAGGCTCCGCAATCAGGGCAGACCTTCTCTTCCTTTTCCTCGGTCTCCGTCCCAAAATCGCCAACACTGATCTTCCTCTCTGCTGAGAGGGCCGCACCGCAGACGTCACACACGCGGGCCTCTTCGGTAAGGAAAGCTCCGCATGCTGGACAAAGGTACATGGCATCGGCGATGCTGGCATCTTTCCCGACACCCTCTGTGGTGTCAGGCTTGCGCTCAGGGAGATCCTTCAGCTTGAATCCGCATGTCAAACATTTGATATCAGAAGGTCTCGTGAAATCCCCACACTGCGGACAGACGGATATCGAATCAGGTTCCTCACTGACTATCTCCTCCAGGCTCGCCAGGGAATCCTCGAGTTTCTTGCTGTCTATGTCCGCGGTCACCACATCCATGGGCGAACCACAATTCTCGCAGAGCTCAGCGGCGGAATCAACCTCCGCGCCGCAGACGGGACAAATCGTCCTCTCCTTTCCGCTCAAGCCGCTCACCGCAACGTCCAGATTTCTATGACGATATTATTAAATCGCCTGGATATTTAATTGTTGGCTTGAATTTCTCAAATCGCGTACAAATAAAGATATATGTGCTGACGATAATCCAGCGGTCTCATGGACATTCCCTTCATAGTCAGCGCGATAATCGTTGGCATACCCGCATTCGTCATAGTCTTCCATGCACTTCAAAACTACGATTATCCCGTCGTGGAGAAAGCACTTTTCGATTTCCAGAAGGTCTTCTTCACGCTCATAATCGGATTCGTCTTTGGGACGGTTGCGTACATTCTCAAACTCTCTCTTCCATCTGGAGCTGACCCTCTCTGGATCCTGTTCATGGTTCTTATGGGGATGGCCGTCGTGGAGGAGTCTTTCAAGACGATCTTCCTTAACATGAAGAGGTTCTCGCTGAAATTCGACACGACCTTCTACGGTCTCTCGCTGTCTGTCGGGATTGCCGCAGCCATGGCCTTCTTTGACAACTACGTATCGTTACGATTCACGGATGGAGTTCATGACGCCCTCATCCTCTTCGGCCTAGCTCTGCTGTCGATCGGAATCATCGCGCTACACGCCTCCACGGGGTCCGTGATCGGGTACGGGTCCTCAAAGGGAGATGTCTTTCCCAGCCTTCTCCAGGCCATCGTGTATAGGTCACTCTATGTGCTCCTCATACTCCCGTTCCTTCTCATCTACAAATATCCGGATTTCATCTGGTTGGGATTCGCCTTTCTGATTGCCTCCGTCCTGTACGCCCTCCTGCTCTACTGGAGAGCATACAACCTCATCCTGCCGGTAAGTATGCCCGACGACCTCAAGAAGCGGAAAGTCCGACAGGCGAGGAGGAAGAGGCTCACTCAGAACCGCGAAAAGTAGCTAGCAAGAGCCTCCCATTATCCGTGATTGATTGTACGCACAAGGTTAATTGACGGGTGATTGAAAGACGCTATCCGACTTGCGATACGGAATGAGAATCACCATCGATAACTTCTGGACAAACTATATGTGACTCACGGCTGATTCATTTCTGAATGACAAGACAGCTCTACAGCACCGTTTCCATTCCTCGCGGGCTACACATCTACATCCAGCAGCTCATAAAGCAGAACCCGCAACTGGGTTATGTGAGCGTCGCTGATTTTGTCAAAGAGGCGATCAGAGAGAAACTGCAGGACGTCAAGAGGCAGTAGGTCTGGTTTCAAAACTGAGAATGGGCACGAAATCATGATATCATCGCGGGTCCCATTTTCGACTACCATGAGCACGCCTCCTCCCCCTCCACCGCCGCCACCTCCACCGCCGCCTCCTTCTGAGGTCAGACGGAGACCTCCGACGACCAGAGTGGCGGGAACGAGGAGACAGAGGACCCCAACACCACGGAGACCCAAACCCTCCGGGGCCAAACGGGCATTTCTGATACTGTTCCTCATAATCCTGGTGATAATCATCCTGACACCTTTTCTCAGAGAGGCCGTGATCAACTGGCTGAACCCGCTTTCCTACAGGACCTTTCCTGAGAGCGTCGATTTCACGGTCAGGAGGTCGATCACGATATCCTCTATCACGTCGTACACCGTCGACGTGCCTGAACCGCCAGACATAAGCGGGGGAACTCAGCAGGTCATCGCCATCTCGTCCACTCCCGCCTTCAGTACCGTGCGGAAGTACGGAGCCGACTGGATGATCTGGCAAGGCTCTGGAGAGGCGAACATCCAAGCCACGTATCACATTCAAACCAGGACGATCTGGTGGGACGTCGATGAATACAATGTGTTATCTGTCAGCGACGCGAGCAAGATAGACCCGCTTCACATCCAGCTATCAACGCAGTACAACCACGATGAGTGGCGGATAGAGTATGAAGGCACATATGTCGAGACGCTGGCCTTACAAATCGCCCCAGGCGATCTGTCCGTGTTCGAAGTAGCCCAGAGAACATACGATTATCTGGCCTCACATATCGCGTACAGTTCGACCAGAACTGGGAGTGTGAAGTACCCGATGGAGACACTTCAGGACGGAAGCGGGGATTGCGACGACATGTCCTTCCTGTTCGTGTCCCTGCTGCGCTCCCGAGGCGTTCCTTCGTGGGTGGAGCTGGGGGCCATGCTCAACTCTGTGACAAACGAATGGGTAGGTCATGCATGGCTGGAGTTCTACATGCCCACCAGTACCGGAGGAGTGAACGTCACCGTAGACATGGCGAATCACGAGTTCATGGTGAGGGGAGCGAATCGGTTCAGCGAGTGGAAATCCGATGGGAATGGGACACACCTCGAGGACTACTACTACCCCTATTCTTACGTCTCTTCGCCGGGTGGAAGGGCGTCCATTGATGACACGTTCACGACGATCGACTACTCGGCCGACGGTACTGTCGTGGTGAAGCTGGGAAGCGAGGGAGGTGCCATTCCTGGCTTTGATATGCTGATATTCCCCCTCGCTGTCCTCGCGGCTCTCGTTCTGGCCCGTCACACCAGACGAAAATGATTCTTCTCGGGCTCGTATATGACCCCCGTCGCAAGGAGCCCGTCTATCACCTTGTCCGAATCCTCGACTCCGAGTTTCGCCAGGAGTGCCTCTAGTCGTCTTCTCGTTCTCACTTCATCCCCAAAGAAGCTAGACAAAGTCGATTCCAGATCCTCCTTTCTCTCAGGGCTTCTCACCGCACCCTTGAATCCCAGGGCAGGAACGCCGGAGAGGCGGGCATTCATCTGCCTCACAGCCTCCGCGACCTCACTTTGGGAATCGCTCTTGAAGTATGGTTTGGACCGTTGGATAGGGATTCTCGACCCGCACTCGCAGGTCGATGTCTTCTGGCTCAGGTTGACCGCTCTCGCCTTCTCGCAACGTGAACAAACAACGACACCGTACATTAGCCTAAGTAGATGAGGGCCGCAACGCATGCGCCATAATGATCCATGGGGATCGACAGCTCCTCTATCTTGTACTTGATGGTCTTCAGCTTGAGCTGCCTCAGCCTCGCCATCTCCTCCATTTTCCACTCGAGTATTTCCCTGAGGGCCTTCTTTGTGCCGTGGATGTGCCCCTCGGAGACATACCCGCCCAGGCCATCCTCCCTGAAGGCGTAAGCGATGCCCGCGCAAACCATCTCTCCCTCCCCACCTCTCATTTGTGCAAGCACGCAATGCGTTATCGCACCGACCGGAAGATCGTGGGGCTCCACCTGTTCTATGCCGGCGGGGAGAACTGACGAGACGGACACGAGATTCTGCTCTCCAATCCTGGCGTTCAGCAGGGCTCTGTCGAAAGCGTTCAGGTCCGTGACCTTGCTGGAAGCCTTTCCCGAAGTGACGAAGAACTTCTTCGGAATTGTGAGCATGGGTTCATGAGATTTCCGGGACTGGATTTAAGCCTTTCTACATTGGCTTCTTCATGGAAAGAGCGTCCTCTCCCCATGAGTAGTACCTGGGCATCTCCCTCACAACCTCGTATCCCAGGGATTCGTACAGCATGATGGCGGTATCGTTCGTGATGCCAACCTCGAGGTGCATTGAGGTTGCCCCGCGATCCCTCATCACACTCTCTCCGAGGGCCATCAGTTCCGTTGCGATGCCCCTCCTCCTGTGCCCAGGGGCCACTCCGAGAGAGACCACCTTTCCGATCATTCCCAGTCTCATGAGTATTATTGATGCCACGATTCCGTCCTCGTTGTAGTAGACATACGAAGTGGCGTCGGGATTCTCCAGGAGCCATCTCACATGGTCCTCCGAGAACCTCTTCTTCTCAAAACAGTGTTTCTCGAGTGAGCACAGGACTTCGAGATCAGAGAGCGTGGCCTTCCTTATCACCGTCATCTTCAAAGTCAACTGTTTATATCAATCTTGGCGAGACCAGAAGTTAATTTAGCAGAAGGGGGATATCGCCGCGAATCATGTTGACCATAAGGGAGATCCTACAGGGAAAGCACACCGGCGAAGCCGTCGGAATCCGTGGCTGGGTCCACCGCACGAGGAGTAGCGGAGGCCTTGTGTTCGCCGTCATAAGGGACTCGAGCGGGCTGGTGCAGGTCACCGTGGACAAGCGGAACGTTCCCGAGAAAGCGTTCGCCGGAGCCAAGCAGGCACTCGTCGAATCCTCCGTTGAAGTAGAGGGCGAGGTCGTTGAGGACGAAAGAGCCCCGGGCGGGTACGAGATAAGAGCGAAGGAATTCCACGTTGTCAGCTTCGCGGAGAAATTCCCGATATCGAAGGACAAGAGCGAGGAGTTCCTTCTCGACGTCAGGCATCTCTGGGTGAGATCTCAGAGGATGACGAACGTGCTCAAGGTCCGCTCCTCCGTTTTTGGGGCCACACATGACTACTTCAGGAGCCAGGGATTCCACGAGACGCAGTCGCCTTCTTTCACTCCTTCCGCCTGCGAGGGCGGGTCCTCCCAGTTCCAGGTCGACTACTTCGGAAGGAAGGTGTATCTGACACAGAGCTGGCAGCTGTATGCAGAGGCAACCATGTTCGGCCTCGAGAAGATATACACGGTCGCCCCGTCGTTCAGGGCGGAGAAGTCGAGGACAACGAGGCATCTCACCGAGTACTGGCACGCCGAGGCAGAAATGGCCTGGATGGGAATGGACGAAGCCATAGAGATCGGCGAGAACCTGATCTCCAACATCTGCAAAACTGTTGTCGAGGAGATGCCAGACGAGCTCATGGCGCTTGGGCGGGACCCCGACGACTTGAGGAAGATCACCCCTCCGTTCCTGAAACTGAAGTACTCTGAGGCGCTCGAGAAGCTCCAGGAAGCGGGAGTGGAGGTCGAGTGGGGAAAGGACCTGAGGACCATCGAGGAGAGAGAGCTCATGGCGTTCTTCGACAAACCGGCGGTTGTGACCCATTATCCAAGACAGGTGATGGCATTCTACAAGAGGGTCGACCCCGAGAACCCTGAGGTGACACTGGCTTTTGACTTCCTTGCCCCCGAGATAGGCGACGAGATCATCGGCGGGTCGGAGAGGGAGAACGACATTGAGAAGATGAGGGAGAACCTCCTCCAGGAGGGGGAGGACCCGAGCAGCTACGACTGGTACTTCGACACGCGAAGGTACGGGGCGGTTCCCCATTCTGGGTTCGGCATGGGAATCGATAGAATCGTCCAGTGGATATGCAAGCTCAATCACATTAGGGACGCCATCCCGTTCCCGAGAACGCTCACAAGGACCTATCCCTAGGACCGGGTCTTGCAGGTCTAGTCTTTCAAGACCTCTCTGGCGATTATGAGCGTCTGGACCTGGTTCGTGCCCTCATAAATCCCACAGACTTTCGCATCCCTGAAGTATCTCTCGACGGAATATTCACCGGAGTATCCGTAGCCACCGTGGATCTGGACCGCATCGTCAGCTGCCTTCATCGCCATCTCTGCCGTGAAGAGCTTCGCCATCGACACCGCCAACGTGGGGTCCTCGCCCCTGTCCATGAGGCTCGCGGCCCTCAATACCAGAAGGCGACCGGCATCGATGTTCATGGCCATTTCCGCGATCATCTTGCTTATCATCTGGAACTTGGCGATGGGTCTGCCGAAGGCCTCCCTATCCTTGGCGAACTTGATGCTCTCCTCGAGACTTGCGCGGGCGACTCCGACCGCACCAGCGGCGACGCTCAGGCGTCCGTGGTTGAGTATGTCCATGGCTATCTCCCAACCCTGGCCCTCGCTGCCGCAGAGATTCTCTTTCGGCACAACGCAGTCTTCCATTACGAGCTCGGCAGTCGGGGAAGCTCTCAGTCCGAGCTTCGTGTTGGACTCGACCGTTCCAGGATAGAAACCGTCCATACCCTTCTCGAGTATGAATGAGCAGATCCCCTCACGTCTCTCTGTTCCCGGGAGGCGGGCGAATATGATGACAACATCGGCGACACTCCCGTTGCTGATGAACATCTTCGTGCCATTGAGGATGTAGCCGTCCCCTTCTGGCTTCGCCCTCGTCTGCTGGTTTGCAGCATCCGTCCCGGCATTTGGCTCGGTGAGAGCCCATGCCCCGAGCTTCTCACCCTTCGCGAGCGGGACGAGATACTTCTTCTTCTGCTCCTCGTTCCCGAACTTCATTATATTGGTCTGGCAGAGGGATATATGGACGGATATGGCGGTTCTCAGCGACGAGCACGCTCGGGCTATCTCCTCCGTCATCATGTGATAGCTTACGTGGTCCATCCCGCTACCGCCGTACTCCGGCGGAGCGGTTGCGCCGAGCATTCCGAGCCTTGCCATCTTGTCGAAAACCTCACGGGGAATACCCCCCTGCTCCTCCCACTCCTTCACGTGAGGCTCGACCTCCTCTCGAGCGAAGTCCCTGGTCATCTTCTGAAGCATCTTCTGTTCTTCCGTGAGCACGAAGTCCATGTAGTCACCCTCAGCCGGGTAAGGTCATCTTGTGTATTATCATTTTCCCAGACACCGTCCCAATCATCGTGCAAGGGGAAGGTTTTTAGTCTGGTAGTCAGAATACGCCCCGTATGACAATCCTGTCCGATGAGGAAATATCGGAATTCATGCGGGAGGGGAAGCTCAGGATAACCGACTTCAAGGAGAAGAACCTGACACCCAATGGATACGACCTCACGATCGACGAGGTATTCATCTCCGGCGTGGACAGGACTGTGAATGAGGGAAGGGCAGAGGTCCCTCCACAGACGTGGTTCGCGATAGGGACGAAGGAGCGGGTCGAGATGGGCGAAGACATCGCGGGACAGCTCTGGATACGCACGTCTTGGGCGAGAAAGGGCGTGATGGCCTCGTTTGGGAAGATCGATGCGGGCTTTGAGGGAAACCTCACACTGTCCGCCTTCAACTCAACGAGAGAGGTCATAGACGTGCCGATCGGGGAGACCTTCGCTCAGGTCGTTTTTGAGAAGCTCGAGCGGCCCGCCAAGAGGAAGTACGATGAGAGATCTGGCCACTTCCAGGATCAGAAAGGGATCACTCTCAAGAAGACCCGATGACACCTTCCGCCCCCTCATCATAGGACCCGGGAAGGCTCCGCAGTCTGGACACTCGCAAAAGGTTTAAGAACACAAGGCTGTTAATCAATATGGTTCCTAAGCAAACCATCAACAGGATCCTTGAGGAATACGAGAAGGACCTCACGATTTGCACGGTCTGTTCTCATACAAGCCTCCAGATTTTTCACGGCGCGAGGAAGGAAGGCTTCAAAACCCTTGGAATCGCGATAGGCAGCGTTCCCAAACTTTTCAAGGCGTTCCCTCTTGCGGAGCCGGATGAGATCCTCGTCGTTAATGATTACTCCGAGATCCCTGATCATGCGGACGACCTCATCTCGAGACACGCCGTCATCGTCCCGCACGGGTCGTTCGTCGAATATGTGGGTTCAGACGTCTTCGAGGACATCCAGACTCCCACGTTCGGGAACAGGAGGGTACTTGAATGGGAGTCCAATCGGGAGAAAGAGAGGCAGTGGCTCGAGTCTGCTGGGATAAAGATGCCAGGGCTCATCGAGAAACCCGAGGACATCGACAGGCCGGTGTTGGTGAAGTACCACGGCGCAAAGGGAGGCCGCGGTTTCTTCATCGCGAAGGACTTCCACGATTTCAAGGTGGGGATAGACCATAAGCAACCTTTCACGATACAGGAGTACATACTCGGTACGAGGTACTACCTCCACTTCTTCTTCTCACCCATCAAGGAGGAGGGTTACAGGCTCAGCAAGGGCTCGCTCGAGATCCTGGGAATGGACAGGCGGGACGAGTCCAACATCGACGAGATGTACAAACTGGGGGCACAGGAGGCGCTGAAGAAGCTCGGGATATTCCCCACGTTCATCGTTACCGGGAACGTGCCCGTAGTACTGCGAGAGTCACTGCTTCCGAAAGCATTCGACATGGGCGAGGCCGTCGTTGAGCGGTCGATTGAGCTCTTCGGTGGGATGGTGGGCCCCTTCTGCCTGGAGACGATCGTGACGGATGAGCTGGAGTTCAAGGTCTTCGAGGTATCATCGAGGATAGTCGCTGGCACCAATCTGTTCGTAAGCGGGTCACCATATTCCGACTACATCGAGGCGGATATGTCCACGGGTAGGAGGATTGCGAGGGAGCTGAAGATGGCCCTCGAGCGGGAAAAGCTGTCAGAGGTCACGAGCTAGATCTGCTGTGGCATGAGACGCTCTGCGATTCCCACAGAGAAAGAGTTTTAAGGAGGCAGGGCATAAAAATACTTGAACCAAATGGCCCTTGACGAACGATTGGTCGCTCTCATACTCATAATGGTCATTTTCATCATCGTGGTCGTAGTCGAGATGAGGGTTCTTCGCAAGAGGCGGATGTCACGTTCCAAGAAGGAACCGCTCGAGGATCAGGCATTCAACGCCATCCTGAACGCCAGGGCGATTAGCAACACCCTCGCCAGGGACGGGACCAATCTGAGCAGCGCGAACAAGACACTCGATCTAGCCGACCAGGCTTTGAAGCGGGGGGACTACCGAGGCTCCCTTTCCCTGACCGATCAAGCCAAGGACCTGATGAAGACGGTCAAGGTGAGGCCCGACGCTGCGGTAGAGCCCACCGTCGGGGGCGGGTTCGTTGGGACCGAGCCAACGACCAAGGAGGTGCTCAAGGACAAGTTCCCGGAGAACTACATGGAATCCAGATTCTCCAGATCGCTGGCCTTGGAGGCCATAGAGAAGGCGAGGGAGTCGAGGCTGGACGTCTCGGAGGCCGAGCGACTCTTAGGGCTATGCGATGACTGTGAGAGTGCAGATGACTACATTCAAGCGCTGTCCTATGCGGTCCAGTCCAAGAAAGCGGCGGAGGAAGCTCTCTCTACAGTGGAACCCAAGACCACTGGACCTGGGCGAGAGACGCAGACCTGTTCATCGTGCGGCGCAGATGTTCCTCTTGGGGACGCCTTCTGCAGAAAGTGCGGAGCCAAGGCCGTCTTTGCCTGTGGCAGTTGCGGGAAGAGGTCCAACGAAGGCGACGTCTTCTGCAGGTCGTGCGGCACCCACATAGAATCCTAGGGACCCATCCCGTCGTCCAGTTGCTTCTTCATCTCCTTCTGTAGACTGATCTCCTGTTCCCACTGTTCCAGAGTGTCCAGCATCTCCTTGAGCTGTCGCAAGCAGTCTATGCACATCCACTTCTCCCCGACCTTCTTCATGGGGGTTCTCCTGTAGAATATCTTGTCGCAGAAGGAGCAGACGTGCATGTCCTTCGTCCTGTGCTCTGCGTAGGCCTCCATTTTCCGGCCTTCGACGATGCTCTCGATAATCATCTTGCGCTTCTCATCCTTGCTCAAACGAAGCCATCCCATACATACAGACCAGATGGTTGAAGTCAGCCAGCTAGCCGGTTTATCATTCAATCGGTCTATTAAAATGTTTCTGGGACTCCGAGCGACCCTCAGAAAGCATTAAATAAAGTCCGTTGAGATTCTCAGTGGGGTGGCGAGATGGAAAAGGAACCCGACATAGACAAGTACATATCGAGGTACTACGGCGAGGACCAGGTCTCTGCTGTCATAACGATAAAAGTCGACACAAAGGAGGCTGACAAGGTCGCCACAAAGATTTCGAAGTTCGACATCATAGAGGACGTCTTCCTGGTGACCGGGGACACAGACATAGTCGCGAAGGCGAGGTTCAAGAGCTACAAGGGTTTGAAGGACTTCGTCGTTGAGTCCCTGGCGCCCATTAGGGGAGTCAAGGAGACCAAGACGCTCATGGTCGTCACGATATACAAGGAAGGCGGCCAGGTCAGGCCAGCCGCCGATTGAAAACATTTAAACACAGAAAGCCATTGCCCCTGGTGAGGCGGTCCCGTGGATACGGAAGGGAGATTGAGGCAGATTATGGGCGTTCTCGACCAGCTCGCAGAAGACACTTCCGTTCCCCGGAACATTAGAAGGGGGGCAAACGAAGCCAAGGACAGACTTCTTCGAAAGGATGAGGCACTGGATGTGAGAGTCGCGGGAGCCATCTTCATACTTGACGAGCTTGCGAACGATCCGAACATACCTCTCCACGGCAGGACGCTCATATGGAACATCATGAGCCAGCTAGAGACGGTCAAGTAGGCGTGGAGGATTCTCCCATCTCCCGTGCGCGGTTGTGATCTAGCCTGGTTAGGATCTGAGGTTCCCAACCTCATTGCCCGGGTTCAAATCCCGGCAGCCGCACTGAATACTCCTAACTCGGTTTATATATGGCAACTGCATTTGGAAACAAATGCCTGAGACATGGTGGAATCTGTCGTTTTCCGAAACCGCCAAGAAGTTAGGGACGGCTCCCGAGGGGCTCTCGGGCGAGGAAGCAGCGCGGCGGCTTGATCGGTACGGGCTCAATGAGCTGGTTGAGACTGCACGAACGTCGCCCCTCAAGATATTCCTGAGGCAGTTCCTGAGCCTCATGGTCATCATCCTCATAATCGCTGCCATCATATCAGCAGTCATAGGAATGGTGAAGGATGAGGGGATGGAGGAGATGTATGATGCCATCGTCATAATGATCATCGTCATTCTGAACGCCGTCTTCGGATTCGTTCAGGAGTACAAGGCCGAAAAGGCGATTCTCGCACTGAAGGCGATGGCGGCTCCGCAAGCCACTGTTCTGCGCAACGGTGAATTGACACTCATTCCAGCCCGCGAGCTCGTCCCGGGTGACTTGGTGTCTCTCAAGACGGGAGACAGGATTCCCGCCGATTGCAGAATCAAGGAGGAATCGAACCTCAGAGTGAACGAGGCTTCTCTCACGGGCGAGTCTGTTCCGATTTCTAAGCATTCGGCTCCCGTTCCAGGGGATGTCATGGTCGGTGACAGGAAGAACATGGTGCACACGGGGACCACGGTGGAGAAAGGAAGGGCCATTTCCATCGTGGTTGCCACTGGGATGCAGACGGAGCTCGGCGCCATTGCGGAAATGGTCCAGACCGAGCCCGACAAAAGGGCCCCGCTCCAGGAAAAACTCGACAAGATGGGGAAGCAAATCGCCATCGGCGTTCTCTTTGCATGCCTGGCGGTCTTCTTGGTGGGCTCAATCAGGAGTGCTGATTATTCGGGCATGCTCTTGGTGGCCGTCACTCTCGCGGTCGCCGCCATCCCGGAGGGCCTGCCAGCCGTCGTCACGATTAGCCTTGCGCTGGGACTTCAGAGGATGGCAAAGCGCCATGCGCTCATCAGGAAGTTACCTGCGGTTGAGGCCCTTGGAAGCACCACGGTCATATGCTCTGATAAGACGGGAACGCTGACGAAGGGCGAGATGAACATCAGACGCGTCTATGCAGATGGCACGACCTTTCTGGTGTCTGGTGATGGGTTCGAACCTGCTGGTAAGTTCTACAAGGACGGTGAGGGGATTGACCCTAGGAAGATCTCAGGGTTGAAGGAACTCATAACCACGGGGATACTGTGCAACGACTCCTCTTTGAAGGAAGAAGATGGCCACTACAAGGTTTTCGGGGACACTACAGAGGGGACGCTCATAGTTCTTGGTCTGAGGGCCGATTTCGATGTGGGGAAGGTGCAAGAGGAGAATCCGAGGAAGAAGGACATACCCTTCACATCGGAAAGAAAGCTCATGACGACCATTCATTCGGTTCATGGAGAGAGAATCGCGCATGCGAAAGGAGCTCCCGAAAGGATTCTTGAGAAGTCCTCAAGAGCTCTCATCCACGGGGAAATCATCCAGATGACGGAGGAGACGAGAAACCAGATTCTTGAGCTCAATGAGCAGTGGGCCTCGGAAGCGTTCAGGGTCTTGGCTCTCGCCTACAGACCGCTCCCTGCAGACCTCAAGGAGATTGACGAGAAGACCGTGGAGACCGACTTCATATTCTTGGGCATGGTCGCGATGATGGACCTGCCGAGGAAGGATGCGATAGAAGCCATAGCTAGTAGCAAGAGGGCCGGGATCAGAGTCGTGATGATTACCGGGGATCACAAGCTGACCGCGGAGGCGATTGCCAAGCAGATGAAGATTGCGGAGGACGACTACTTGGTCGTCACGGGAGTCGAACTCGAGAAGATGTCCGATGAGGAACTCGAGGATCAGGTCGAGTCGATAGCGGTTTATGCCAGGGTCTCTCCTGAACACAAGATTAGGATAGTCTCCGCTCTTAAGGAGAGAGGGCACGTCGTTGCGATGACAGGGGACGGCGTGAACGACGCACCTGCCCTGAAGAGGGCCGACATCGGAATCGCCATGGGAATCACTGGGACCGATGTTGCCAAGGAAGCCGCTGATATGGTCCTGACCGATGACAACTTCGCGTCCATAGTCAAGGCAACTGAGGAGGGAAGAGGGATATATGACAACATAAGGAAGTTCGTCGCCTATCTTCTGTCCGCCAATGTCGGTGAAGTCCTTGTGATGTTCATGGCGACACTGATTTTCGCAGACCCCGAGCTGCTCCCCTTTCTCATTCCCATTCAGATACTGTGGATAAACCTCGTTACGGATGGACTTCCCGCCCTCGCTCTTGGAGTGGACCCCATCCCAGGGGACATAATGGAGAGAGAACCGAGGGACCCAAAGGAGAATCCCATCAACCGTGAGATGTTCTTTATGATAGTCCTAGTGGGGATCATCATGCTCGTTGGGACGCTCGGAACATTCCAGCTTCACCGACATCTGGGTTATGGAGTGACGGAGGCCAGGACGGTCGCCTTCACAACATTGGTGATGTTCCAGCTCTTCTTTGTGTTCTCAGTGAGGTCACCCAGACAATCCCTGAATCTGGCAGGCTTTCTGGCAAATCCCAAACTGATTCTTGCGGTCCTTGTCTCCGCATCCCTGCAACTCATCGTTGTGTACCTCCCTCCGCTGCAGCCCGTTTTCGATACAGCCTCACTCGGGATTTTCGAATGGGTCCTAATCCTGCTTGTCAGTAGCAGCGTTATCTTCATCATTGAGGGATACAAGGTAATACGGTCCAGAATGCTGGACAAAGCGTCGTCCGGATAAACGGTCGTAAACCTTTATATCCGGGCTCAATCTTCTGACGGAGCATCATGAAGAAGATTGCTGTCGTTGGACTGGGTTACGTAGGCATCCCCGTCGCCTGCACCTTTTCCAAGAAAGGATTCGACGTCGTCGGGATCGACATAAACAAGGCGAAAATCAAGATGATTAATGACGGCATCTGCCCCATAGTTGGGAAGGAGCCGGGCCTGAAAGAGCTGTTCGAGGAGGCACACAACAACCACGGCTTCAGGGCTACTGACGACTTCTCCAAGTGCCAGGAAGCTGACGCCATCCTTGTCTCTGTCGATACCCCGATAGATGAGAGGACGAAGATACCTGGGTTCAAGGCATTGAGAGCCGCTCTTTCGAACATCGGCGAGAACCTCTCCAAGGGAACGCTCGTTTCCGTGGAGTCCACAATAGCTCCTGGAACCATGTCGAAAGTTGTCAAGGCCATTCTGGAAGAGAAGTCTGGCCTCAAGGCCGGCGAGGATTTCTTTCTCGTTCATTGCCCAGAGAGGCTCAAGGTCGGCAAGCTGATACACAACCTGGTAAAATGCAACAGGATCATTGGGGGAGTCAACCCTGAGAGCGCTGAAAAGGCAAGAGACCTCTATGCGCACATATCCGAGGGAAAGCTCCACGTCACGGATGCCCTGACCGCCGAAGTGGTCAAGACGACCGAGAACGCGTACCGGGACGTGGAGATAGCATTCGCAAACGAGCTCGCGCTCATCTGTGAGGACCTTGGGATTAACGTCTTTGAAACGCAGGAATTGGTCAATACGTCACCCAACAGGCACATGCACGAGCCTGGGTCAGGGGTGGGCGGGCACTGCCTGCCGAAGGACTCGTGGCTTCTGCTGTACGGGGCGGGGATGGACCCCGAGGGAAGCATCATTTCCATTGCCAGGGATATCAACGATATGATGCCGCACCATCTGTTCGACCTCACTAAGGAGGCCTTTCACGAGTCCGGGCAGAGTCTTCAAGGCTCGCACGTTGCCGTCATGGGTTTTGCCTTCATCGAAGATTCAGATGATGCAAGGAACACCCCCGCTCTTCCCGTGATAGAGAAGTTGAAGGAAAGTGGGGCGAGGGTGACAGTCCATGATCCCTATGTCGACAGCTTCGAGGGGATCGACCTGACGAAGGACCTGGATGAAGCCCTTCGCGACGCTGATGCTGTAGTCTTCGTGACGAGGCACGAGGCATATCGGAGCCTTACGCCCGACGAGCTGAAATCGAAGATGAAGGGAAGAATAGTCGTTGACGGTCGCAACATCTTCAGCACGTCGCAACTCCAAGCCATTGGAATGATATACAAGGCCATTGGCAAGTAGTCAGAGGTCTATTCTCTTTCCAGACTTCTGTGACTCGATTGCCGCCATGACCGCTTTCATGGTCCCCAGCCCATCTCTGCCGCTGATCAGCGGGTCCCTCTTCTTCTCGATCGCATCCATGAAGTCCGTGAGCTCGTTCTTCAGCGGCTCACGCTTTTCCAGCGTTATCTTCCTCGTGTCGAACTCCAGCGGGATGCGGTACAGATTGAACGAGTCCAGCCGTCCAAGGCTTGAGGAGGAGATCCAGATGGACTGCGTAATGTAGTCGATTTCCACGAAGTTCTTCAGGCCGGTAAGGGAGAGTCTCCTCACCTTCATGGGCGTTAGCCAGTTCACTTCCACGAGGCCGCTCGTGCCGTTCTCAAAGGAGAGCATGATGTTCGCATGGTCCTCGAAGTTCTCGTGTTTTATCCTTCCACCGCTGGCGAAGACGCTCGTGACCTCGCTTCCGAGCAGGTATCTCATCACGTCGATGTCGTGGATTCCCAGATCGAGAATGACTCCGACATCACGGATCCTCGTGGGGAGGCTGCTCACGCGGCGCGCGGATATGGTAATCACATCGCCATACCTTCCGTCCCTGATGCCCTTCTTCGCGAAGTCGACCACGGGGTTATGCCTCTCTATGTGGCCGACGGCGAGGGTGAGTCCAGCCGACTCGGTCAGTCCCACGAGCTTCTCCGCCTCCTCGATGGTCGAGCACATCGGCTTCTCGACAAGAACATGGACCCCCGACTCGATCGCATCCTTGGAGACCTGGTAGTGAAGAGCCGTTGGCGTGGCGATGCTCACGGCGTCAACACCTTTTCTCAGCAGGTCCTCGTAATTCTCGAACGACTCCGTGTTGAACCTCTCGGCGACGATCTTGCCGGTCTCGCGGTCCTTGTCAACGACCCCGACGAGGTCGGCCATCTCCGAGAAGACCCTGGCGTGGTTCTGACCCATCGAGCCCACGCCGATGACTCCTACTCTGAGCATGATACCGCTCAAGGGTCGGCATTAGATAAAACATTTGCTTGGGCCCTACGACCTGAGG
>JAGLRN010000013.1 GCA_023136265.1 Thermoplasmata archaeon | reverse complement strand
CTGTGGCAGCAACCTCTCCGCCTCTGGACATTGGCCCGTTATTCTCAGGTTCTTCAGGACGGGCTGCTCGTAAAGGGGGATCGGATAGCTTGGCCGAGAACCTATTCCCTTCTTCTGGAGGTGCTCCATCAACTTCTCCCTGGACACGGGCGATTTCTTGTTGACGCGGATAATGTACTGGTAGAAGGAGTGGACCCTGCCCTTCCCTGTTACCGGCGTTTCCAAACCCTTCACGTTCTCAAGCTCCTCGGTGAGCATCCTCGCGTTCTCCTGACGCCTTCTGACCATCTCGTCTATCTTCCTGAGTTGAACGATTCCGATGGCCGCCGAGATCTCCGTCATCCGGTAGTTGTAGCCCAGCAGAACGTGGTTGTAGTGTGTATCCTCACCGTGCTCCCTGAGCAGCATTACTCTCTCTGCGATCTGGTCATCGTCCGTGAGAACGATTCCGCCCTCGCCCGTCGTCATGTTCTTCGTCGCGTAGAAGCTGAAAGATGATATGTCCCCGAAACCCCCCGCCATCTTTCCGTTGAACTCCGCGCCGTGAGCCTGGCAGGCGTCCTCGATTATCTTGAGATCATTCTCATCCGCGATTCCCTGAATCGCGTCGTAGTCAGCGGTCTGCCCGTACAGGTCGACGGGCAGGATGGCCCTGGTCGCGCTCGTGATCCTCCTCTCAACGGACACTGGGTCGAGCGTGTACGTCTCTGGGTCGACGTCCGCGAAGACGGGGCGCCCGCCGCAGAACAGGACGGTCGAGGCCGTCGCGAAGAACGTGATTGGGGGGATTATCACCTCCGAGTTCCCCGATATCCCCATGAGCAGGTTTGATATGTGCAGGGCAGACGTCCCGGAGGATGTCGCTATCGCGTGCTTTCGTCCGATGTACTTGGCGAATCGTTCCTCGAACTCCTTGACCTTCGGACCTCTGGCAAGGATCCCGGACCTGAGAACCTCGGTGACCGCCTCGACCTCCTCCTCCGAGAGAAAGGGGCGCGCAATCGGGATCAGGACTTCACACCTCCAGGTCGATTCTCTTCCCGCATGTGCCGCACGTGTTGTCCTCCTCAAGCTTGTGTCCGCACTCGCAGACGCGTCCGACGACCTTGGCGGGATTTCCGTGGACCAAAGCATGCTCCGGGACGCTCCTCGTGACAACGCTCCCCGCACCGATCATGGCGTATCTTCCGATTGTTATTCCGCAGAGCACAACCGAGCCAGCACCGATCGAGGCGTGGTCCTCCACCAGCGTGGGGACCAACTCGAAATCATCCGCCGAAGCGCGGGGGTACAGGTCGTTGGTGAACGTCACGTGCGGACCCACGAAGACGTAGTCGCCCAAGGTGACACCCTCGTAGAGGGTCGCCCTGTTCTGTATCTTGCAGCCGTCGCCAATCACTACGTCCTTTCCGATGTAGGCGCATTTCCCTATCCTGCAACTCTTCCCGATTCTCGCGCCTTCCCGCACTTGGACCTCATTCCAAATCATCGTGCCATCTCCTATCTCGGCCTGAGTAGAGACCTCAGCGGTTCTGTGGATTGTCGCAGGCATTGACGTCGCCATTCCCGCGAAAGGTTCCAAACGATAAGAACTTTGCTCAGTCACGGCACGCGAAAAAAGTTATCTAAGGAGGTGGATTACGAACCTGAACAGCTTGATTGAAATCGACGGAGGTTATGGTGAGGGAGGAGGGCAAATCCTCAGGATGGCCGTGGCCTTCTCTGCGCTCACCGGGAAGGATGTCAGGATATTCAACATAAGGGCCAACAGACCCAAACCTGGATTGGCCAACCAGCACCTGACGTCCATCAGGAGCGTTGCAGAGCTGTCCGGCGCGAAGGTCGAGAACCTGCATAAGGGGTCCATGGAGGTACACTTCGTCCCCGGCGAGCTCTCTGGCGGGGACTTCCGCTTTGACATAGGCACTGCTGGGAGTGTGACACTGGTGCTCCAGGCCTGTCTTCTTCCCGCCCTTTCGTCCGGTCGCGGGTGTCGCATCAGCGTGACGGGCGGTACGGACGTTAAGTGGTCGCCGCCTTGGGACTACTTCGAGCACGTTTTCCTGCCCGTGCTCAGGCGGATTGGCGGGGATGTTATCGTGGAGAAGGTCAGAAGGGGCTACTACCCAAGAGGCGGCGGGCACATCCGTGTCACCGTGAACCCGTGCAAGGAGTTGAGCGGACAGGAATGGACCGATCTACCCCCCGTGGAGAGGATCGACGGGTTTGCCCACGTCGGGAACCTGCCAGGGCACATCTTGGAGAGAATGGAGAGGGCTCTGAGCGGGCTGAAGGACATCGCCGAGACAGCGATTCGGACGGAGAGTTTGGGGGAGGACCGAGCTACGGGTCAGGGCGGTGCGGTCGTCCTCCGGGCAGTGGCGGGAGACATCGTCCTCGGATCGGACGCTCTGGCAGAGAGGGGTGTGAAGGCGGAGAAGGTCGCCCGGAACGCGGCGGACGCTCTTCTTCGGGAGAGAGATGCGGGCGCGACGGCCGATATGCATCTATCCGATCAAATCATTCCCTATCTGGCAATCGCGGGCGGACCCTCGACCCTCGTCGTGAGGGAGATAACGGGCCATGCCAAGACGCATATGTGGCTGCTGGAGAAGTTTCTTGACGTCTCCTTCCAAACAAAGAGGCTCGACGGAAAATGGAGAATAGAAATCCAGCCTAGCCGTACATGGAGGGTCTAGCGGGAGCCGGGGTCCTCTTCGCTGTTTCAGTCTGCTTGTGTATGCTCTTCAACTGCATCTCGATTCTTTCCGCTTCCTCGTACAGAGGCTGCGCATCGAGCTCCGTGTGCAACAGGATCCTATCGATCATTTCTATCACTCTTGCAGCCGCCCGTGCATCCGGGTAGTCCGGGTGTGCCTCGCTCAGTAGACTGATGACGTTGAAGCCCCGTTTCTTCCCCTCATTCAGGAGGACACCGGCGACTCCGGTGATGACGCCCTCCTCGAAGATCGTTATGGCATTCTCCTTGAGCACGCTACCTGCGAACTTGGTGCTTCCTATGCCGTAGACCTGCATTTCAGGGCGCTCCTCGATGCTTGGGTCCCTGTCCACTATGAGGCCTTCGGGGCACAGCAGCATTTTGCACTTCTGGTCCTCCGCCCAGTCAATGACGGCCGCTGCTATCACCTTGATGAGATTCGGTGGCGGCTGGAACTCGGATATGAACACGACAATCTTGTCCTTGCTATCTTCCTTCGAACCCGCATAGATGCGGACGGGATTCATGGGTTCTCCGTCCCTTATCAACGAGACCGTCGGAAAATAAACGGAATCCATTATCGCGACTTGCTCGAGGTTGAGCGCGTTTATGATATAGTTCGCGACTATCGAGCTCACGAGGCCGACGCTCGGAAAGCCATCTATGACCGTAGCCCCATTCAGGTCCATTCTTCTGAGCTCATATATGTGGATGTTCTCCATAGTCAGCGTCGCTTCAATCTGGGAACCTCTATTTAAGCCTCACCCTCCGAAAAACGTTAAATGATAAGGGAATATCATACATCGTGAAACCGCGAGTCATAGTCAACTGCGCCATGTCCGCAGACGGGAAGATAGCTCTTCCCACTCGGCGGCAGACGAAGATCTCGAGCGACGAGGACATGAAGCGGGTCCACGAACTGAGGAACTCCGTTGAGGTGATCATCGTTGGCATTGGCACGGTGATGGCGGACGACCCGAGCTTGCTGGTCAGTCCAAAGCACGTGTCCGAGATCAGGAATCCCGTGAGGTTGGTGCTCGACTCGAGCGGGAGGACGCCTGATGACGCAGCCGTCTTCGACGGTGATGCGGAGACAATCGTCGCGACTTCAGACGAATGCTCGCGCGATTTTGGCGGGGCCGAAGTCATCAGGTGCGGAAAGGGCAGGGTCGATCTGACGAAGCTCATGTCCACTCTTCACGACAGGGGTCATTCCACCGTGCTCGTCGAGGGAGGCGGGGACGTCATATGGTCCTTCTTCCGCGAGCAACTGGTCGATGAGTTGAGAGTATTCATCGGAAGCATCATCATCGGTGGTAAGGGTTCTCCCACTCCCGTGGACGGGGAGGGGTTCCGTTCCCTCGTGGACGTTGCCAGATTGGAGCTCGTTGCCCATACAGCGCTCGGGGACGGTCTGCTTCTTGAATACGTGGTGAAAAGGTGAAGCTGCTCTGCGATCACATGTTCGGGACCTTGGCAAAATGGTTGAGGTTCCTGGGGTTCGACACGGAGTTCATCGGCCCCGTGAGCGACAAGGAGCTGAAGGAAATCGCCCTGTCCGAGGACCGCGTGATCCTGACGAGAGATAAGGAGCTGAGCAACAACAAGGACGTCGAAGCCGTGTACGTGGAGAGCAGGGACATCGACGATCAGCTCGTTCAGGTCCTCCGAGCGCTCAACCTAGAAGTCGAGGAACCGATGTCTAGATGCTCCACCTGCAACGGTCTGATCGAGGAAATCGGGCGGGAGGAGGTGAAAGGAAACGTGCCCGAGGACGTCCTGGCCGATAAGGATGTGTTCTGGCGGTGCAAGGAATGCGGAAAGCATTACTGGCAGGGAAGTCATTGGAGCGGAATCCTCGAGAGGATTGAGAAGATCAAGAGTCAGGTCTCGTAGTAGTCCTCTCTGACGATTTTCCCGGTGTTTGCATTCACGATTATAGCGCCCAGCGTGCCCTCGACGCACCACACCGGGAGATAAATCAATCCCGTGTTCCTCGTCGAGACGTCCTCTTCCTTGGGGGTCTCGACTCTCTTCTCGACTACCGTTGCGTGATCTGCCTCGTGGACGCTCTCGATCTCCTTCGTACCGAGCTTGCGGGCGGCCCCCCTGGCAATCTCCGAGGCGGACTTCTCACCAATCTTCGGTTCCAGGATCTCGTGTGTGGTGTCTATCGTCTCGACGGTCTCGAAGTCCATCCCCCAGGTCTCCCACTGGGATGTCAAGGCGTTGACAGCGATGCAACCATCCACGACTCTATCGTCCTCACCAGGCACGTGCAACACGCTCTCGAACTCATACACGAAGTGAGGAACGAGCTGGAGCATATAGTTGAATCCTCTTACCGTCTTCTTCCCAATCTCTCTGATGTCATCTCTTGTAAGGACTGGCCTGACGATTACCTCTTTCACCTCTTTCTCAGCCTCCAGATCCTGCGGAAGATTGAGCACCTCGAAGAGCTCCCCCTTTATGCGGTCTTCCACCTCATCGAGTCCCCATAGCAGGACCTTGCGATCCAGAGCCGCTTTCTGCTCCTTGCTGGAGAACTCGTATGTTGGAATGGCGACCTTGAACCACGGCTCCTTGCTGACCTCCCTCAGGAAGGTGTCTAGCTCCCCCTCTGAGACAATCGCCACGGAAACCGATTTGCCAGCCTTCTCGGCTCGAATCCTGTTCTTCTCGAGCCTGACCGAGAAACCCTGGGATCTGAATATCTGGGCCACGATGTTCTCCAGCATTCCGAAGAGGAATCGTTTGTTGGCATAAAAGGTTAATCCGAACTAGCCGGGAACGGGCACCCAAAGGATTAATACGAATACGAGAATGGTAATCAATGATGAGAAAGCCGTTACTCATCGCTCTCGGACTATTCCTCCTGGGCATCGCGCTACTGGCTGTAAGCGTGGCTGAGGGTGGAGGGACAGTCTATCTTGCCTTGATCTTCCCGGTCTACGTCGGGTCAGACATATGGGGCTTCTTCGGCATTCTCTGCGTGATTGGCGCATTCTTCGTCGGGTTCCTCGGCCTAATCCCCACGAGATTGCCCGCAAGAGGACCGGACAGTGGAAGGCAAGGAGCCCCTCCCTCTGGAGGGCCTGAGAAGAGGTTCGGCGGAGTCGTAATGCTGGGCCCAATTCCGATTATCGTGGGCTCGGACGTGAAGATGTCTGTGGTCGCGATTGTGCTCGCGATAGTCCTGATGATCGTTCTCATTATCAGCATGGTGCTTTTCATTCCCGGGCTTCTGGGGTGACCTCGGCTTTTAATATCACCGACCGTTTTCTCCCCGTGGTCAAATGAAGATTCTCGTGAACGATGCAATCGCAGAAGAGGCAATCGACCTTCTGAAAGCCAAGCACGAAGTCGACGTGATGGAGTATGGAGCGATCGAGCTTCTCGTCAACATCGGTCGCTATGACGCCATAATCGTGAGAAGCAGGACAAAGGTGACCGAGGACGTCATCCAGAAGGGAGAGAACCTCAAGGTCATCGGAAGAGCGGGCGTCGGGGTCGACAACATCGATGTCGAGGCAGCGACCGCCAGGAAGATTCCAGTCGTCTTCTCGCCCAGGGGGAGCACCGTGTCGGTTGCGGAGCTGGCCATGGGGCACATGATCTCGCTGGCAAGGAAACTCGTGTTCTCAGACCGCAGTATCAGGGCCGGGAAATGGGAGAAGAAGAAGTACAGAGGAACCGAGCTCCAGGGCAAGGTCCTTGGTCTTGTGGGCGCTGGGAGGATCGGTGCCGAGGTCGCCAAGCGGGCAAAGGCGTTCGGAATGAGCGTCCTCGCATTCGACCCGTACTTGAGCAGGGAGATCGCTGACGAGATCGGAGTGGAACTGGTTGAGCTTCCGAGACTCCTCAAGGAAGCGGATTTCGTGAGCGTCCACGCGATTCTAACACCTGAGACCAAGGGCCTCATCGGCAAAGAAGAACTGGACACGATGAAACAGACAGTGTTCTTGGTCAACTGCGCGCGAGGAGGGATTATCGACGAGGCCGCGCTCGCGGACGCGCTCGAAGGAGATCGCATTGCTGGTGCAGCTCTGGACGTCTTCGAGAACGAACCTCCGAGAGACAGCCCTCTTCTAAGGCTCGAGAACATACACTTGACCCCACATCTAGGCGCCTCAACGACCGAGGCTCAGGTAAGGGCGGGCTCGATTGTTGCTGAACAAGTGCTCAAGGTTCTTGGCGGGGAGCGGCCGAACCAGATCGTTAACAGAGAGATCTACGATTGATCGGCGTCCGCCATTCTGCGGGCGGCCTCCGTGAGGGTGATGTTCTCCCCCTTCCTCACCTCTCTTATGCGTGACATGATCTCGATGTAGTCCTCGAACTTCCCGCCAGACCTCCTCACGGCCTTCCCGATTGCCCTCTCGAGCGTCTCGTTCTTTCTCCTTCGCTCCAGAGCATTCCGTATGACCTTGGCCCTGTCCATCTATCCTTCCCCGCAGACGTTGATGAAGTTCCTGAATATCTCGTAGCCATGCTCCGTATGCTCGACCTCGGGATGGAATTGGAGGCCGTAGAAAGGCTTCTTGGCGTGTTTCATGGACTGGACCTGGCAGTTATCTGAGTGAGCGAGGACGATGAAGTCAGGCGGGACCTCGCTGACCTCGTCGTTATGGGATTCCCAAGCCTCGAACTTCCTCGGCAAGCCTACGAAGAGATCGTCCTCCTCATCGACGATTATCGTGGCTTTGCCGAACTCAGGGATTCCGGATGCCCCTGCCTTCCCGCCAAAGAATATTGCCATGAACTGATGGCCTGCGCAGATGCCTAGGATGGGTATGTCCGCCTTCTCCAAGTACTCGCCGTTTCTGCCCATCTTGTCCACCTCCAAACCGACGCTGGGCGCCCCGCCGGAAAGCACCAGGCCGTCAGCATCGATCTCCTCAAGAGGGGTCGTGTTGGGTATGATTTTCGTATCGACACCGACGTCCCTGAGAACCCTCCACTCTCTGTGCGTCCACTGTCCGCCGTTGTCGATGACGTATATCTTCACATGTGGTCATCGAGAAACAGAATATAAACCTTTGACCGCTACTCCCACTCTATTGTGGCAGGCGGCTTGTGGGTGATATCGTAGACGATGCGGCTCACAGACTTGATCTCGTTCGTGATCCTTACGGAGATGGTCTCGAGAACGTCATGTGGAATGCGCATGTACTTGGCGGTCATGCCGTCGACGGACTCCACCGCCCGCACTGCGACGGTGTTCCCGTAGGCGCGCACGTCTCCTTGGACGCCCACGGACTTGAGCGGGAGAAGGACAGCGAAGTACTGCCACGGGACGTCCATCTTCCCCGATTCGGCAGCCTTCTCGATCTCCTCCTCAGCTATCGCACAGGCTTCCCTGACTACTTCCACTCTTGCTGGGGTGACCTCACCGAGTATCCTTATGGCGAGTGCGGGACCGGGGAATGGCTGCCTCTCGGAGACGGATATGCCCAGCGACCTCGCCACCTTTCTCACCTCATCCTTGTAAAGGTCCCTCAAAGGCTCGACCAACTTGAGTTTCATCGAGGACGGGAGGCCGCCCACATTGTGATGGGACTTGATCGTATCGCGGAGCTGACCGCCGCTCTCGATCCAATCGGGGGCTATCGTTCCCTGGACGAGATATTCCGCTCCCCAACCAATCGCTTCTCGCTCGAATATCTCGATGAACTTGTTCCCTATGATTTTCCGCTTCTCCTCCGGGTCTATGACTCCCTTCAACGAGTCAAAGAACTCCTCGCTTGCGTCCACGATCCTGTATCTCACCCCGGTCGCGTCGAAGGTCTTGGCGACCTCGGCGTCCTCGTTCTTGCGCATGAAACCGTTGTTGACGTAGACCGCGAAGAGGTGCTCTCCTATCGCGCGGCTCATGAGGATTGCCGCGACAGTGCTATCAACGCCCCCGGAGACGCCTATTATGGTCCTTCCGTCTACCTCTGCTGCCAGCTTCTCGGTCTGCTCTTTGATGAACCTCTCCGGATTGAACAATTAATCACCGATTGACTTGGAATCCTCGATTGTCCATTCCTTCAGCCTCTTTCGGTGCTTCTCCAGCTTCTCTCTCAACTGCTCGTCGGAGAGCGATAGGATCTCGACCGCCAGAATGGCTGCGTTCTCTCCTCTGTCCAGCCCGACCGCCGCTACGGGAATCCCAGGGGGCATCTGCACAACGGATAGGAGGGAATCGAGGCTGATCTTCCCGCTCACTGGCACTCCGATGACGGGCCGCGTCGTCTTTGAGGCAACGGCACCAGGGAGCGCCGCCGAAAGGCCCGCAACGGCTATGATGACCTTGGCATCGCTCTTCTCAATCTCATCGTGCAGATACTCGGGCGACCTGTGGGCTGACGCCACGATCATTTTGGAGTCCACGCCGAACTGCGCGAGGATGTCTACGGCCTTGTCTCCAATCTTCTTATCGGACTTGCTGCCGAGGATTACGAGGACAGACATTGTTCTCACTACCTAAAGACACAAGAAAACAGATAAGGGTTTCTGAGGCTAGGACTTCATTATGGTCAGAAGGAACAGTCCTATGGCCAAACCTGCCCCGATCAGTGCTGCGACCAGGACATATATGGATCCCACGATGAGGTTCCCTAGGTCCTCGACTCTCAGAAAATCGCCCATCGCGCTCTTGTACTGCCACTCGAGGAGGGCCCAGACAATCCCTATCACGAGTCCACCTGCGAGCAAACCTGCTCCTATCTTCCTGCTCTTCCCGCTGCCGAAGTACGCCGTGAAGGCTCCTGTAACCAGCAGGAAAAGAGCGAACGAGAATATCAATATCGTTATGAATTCTCCCGGTTCGATACTTATCATCTGTTGTCCTCCTAGAACTTGATACCCGTTAGGGTCTTGGTGTCTATAACGCCACTTATGGATCTAATCTTGTCTACGACGACTTGACCGAGAACGTTGAAATCCTCCGCTTCGATTTTGGCTATGAGATCATATTCACCGAAGAGCGGATGAAGTTCAACTATCTCATCGACCGTCTGGAGCTCATTGTAGACTTCATGCTCCTTCGCGGGTGCGGTACTTATCAGAACAAAACCTATGGCCACAGTCTCACCCGAGCACGGTAAAGTTTTCGCCGTCTATAAAGCTTTCTATGTGGGCCACAGTGGGTACTGGCTACCCCCAGAATCGCACTTTACTCGACGGAACTCGGAGAAACCCTAGCGGGCCTTCTCCACGCGTGAAAGAACGTCTTCCCATGTCGGCACGTTCGTTTGCCCGCCCCGGGACTCCATCGCGAAGCTCGCGGTCGCCGAGCCAGCCCACCCGCACTCGTCGAAATCCATGCCTCTGCTCCACGCGGCGTAGAAGCCCGCCCGGTAGGCATCCCCCATTCCTGTGGCCTCCTCGGTTCTGTCGGGTCTTATCGCCGGAATCTTGTGCTTCTCCCCTTCATGGAAGATGAGGCTCCCGTTCCCTCCCAATGTGACTATGAGAAGGTCCACAATCTCCGCGAGCTCCTCCTTCTTCCGCAGTCCAGTGAACTTGAGGGCCGTTCTGATCTCGTTCTCATTCGCAAAGAAATGATTCGTCTTCCTCAGGAACAGATTGAACGTGTCCCTATCGTAGACATAGTGAATCTCTTGCGCGGGGTCGAAGCTTACCTTCCTTCCCAGCTCGAGTGCGAGGTCGACGACCTTGATGTAGTATTCCGGCCTCCCCGTGCATATGTGGACGATCTCCGAGTTCCTGACGGTGTTCTCACGGACCTCAAAGGTCCCAGAGTCCCGATAGGGGCCTTGGTCTATCACACAGATCTGGTTGTGTTCCTGGTCCGAGAATATCCAGGCGACTGGAGTGTTGTATCCCTCAACCTTCACGAGCTCCGATGTATCCACGTTCGCCCGCTTCAGAACCTCCTCATAGTCGGCAGGGAAGTCCTCCCCCACGAATGAGGACAGCGCGGTCCTCACACCGAGGGACGAGGCGGTCCTCGCAATGTTGGCACCTGTCCCGCCGAAGAATACCTGCCTGTCGATGAGCTCGATCGACGTGTTGGGCGGGGGAAGTCGCGGCACCGTGATTATGTGGTCGAGGACCGTGTGTCCGTACACTCCTAAGAAGAATTCAGCCATGCAATCATCCTTCGTCAAGTGCCCTCTTTCCAGTCTGTGAGGTACTTCTTCTGAGAGGCCGTCAGTCTGTCTATTTTCACTCCCATTGTTCTGAGCTCGATGCGGGCAACCTCCTCATCGATTTCTTTCGGAATGTTGTATACCTCGTTTTCGAGTGATTCGTGGTTCTTGGAGAGGTACTCCAGGGCGAGGGCCTGGATGGAGAAGCTCATGTCCATGATTTCCACTGGGTGACCCTGGCCAGCCACGAGATTGATCAGCCTCCCCTCTCCGAGGAGGTACAAGGACTTCCCGTTCTTGAGGTCGTATCTCTCCACGAACTCCCTGACCTTCTCGACCTTCTTCGAGGCCTTCGAGAGCGCCTCCTTCGATATCTCGTTGTCGAAGTGTCCGGCATTCGCAAGGATGCAACCGTCCTTGACGATGTCGAGATGCTTGCCCGTGAACACGTCCTTGCATCCAGTCGCGCTCACGATGAAGTCCGCGCTCTTGACGGCATCCGTCATGAGCATGACCTCGAAGCCGTCCAGCTTCGCCTCCACCGCCCTAATCGGATTGACCTCGGTCACGACGACGTGCGCTCCCATGCCCTTCGCCCTCATCGCTATGCCTCTGCCGCACCACCCGTAGCCCGCGATCACGAATCTCTTCCCCGCGATCAGAAGGTTCGTGCTCGTCATTATCCCGTCCAAGGTCGACTGGCCTGTCCCGTATCTGTTGTCGAAGAGGTACTTCATGTGCGCGTCGTTCACCGAGATGATGGGGAACTCGAGCTCTCCGGAATGCGCCATTGCCCGCAGGCGGATTATCCCAGTGGTCGTCTCCTCGTTCGCACCCTTCACCGACCGCAGCAGCTCCTTTCTCTTGGTGTGGGTCAGGAATATCAGATCTCCCCCATCGTCTATGAGGAAGTCCGGTTTCAGGTCGAGGACGGAGTTCAGGTTGCTGTAGTACTCGCTCGTTGTCTCCCACTTCTTTGCGTACACGTCCAGACCGTACTCCTCTCTCAGGGCCATAGAGACGGAATCGTCGGTGGACAGAGGATTGCAGGAGGCCAATCTCACGTTGGCCCCGGCCTCGCTGAGCGTCCATGCCAGGACCCCCGTCTTTGCCTCCACGTGAAGGGCCATGCCGATCTTGAGGCCTTCGAACGCACGTTCCTTCTTCAACCTCTTTCGGACCTCACTCAACAGCCTCATGTGGGTCTTTGCCCATTCGAATCTTCTGACACCTTTGAGCAGAATATCTTCAGCCATGACGTGTCGCTGATAACTGGGGCGGATTATCTCTTTTTCGGTCAGTTCCTTCTCGGTCTTCTCATGTAGGCGTACCCGAGGGTGACAGCGATTAGCATGAGCACGATCGAAACGGCATCAAGGCCCGGAATGGGCGGGGGTGTCCCTCCCGACCGGTCGACCAACACGGCCGTTTGATCCCCTCCACCAGAATAGCCGGTCTTCGAAACCTCCCCGATGACCAGGAAGGTCGTGTCTACGGTCACCGAAGCCGTGAACGTGGTCTGGAACGCTCCGTTCGCATCGGTCGTACCAGAGGTGCTGCTCAGGCCCCCGTCGAGCCCTTCGGGGCTCATCCAGAGGTTGATCTCAGCACCCTCGACAAGCGCGAGGGTCTCCCAGTCTCTGACTGTGATGCTGACGGTCGCCGTGTCGCCAGAGGACATTCTCTTGGGGTTTATTGTCATCTCAACGCGAAGAACTCCGGCTCCTGGATGTATCGTGATTTCACCCTTCGCCACGCCCTCAGGGAAACCGGGCGTGATCGCGCGGGCGCTGAAGATTGCCGTGTCGGGCTCGGTCAGGACTGGGGCAGTCCACGTGAACTCGAACGAACCATTGCCATCAGTGTATTCTGTGTAGCTCGTGTCGGGGTCCAGCGATTCCGTGACGGTGACATAGACTCCTTCCATGGCCTCGAATGTCTCTGGGTGCCTCACCTCGACTCTCACATTCAAGACCTCACCGGAACTGATCTGGTCCGCAAGGATTATCACCGATACGCGCGGAGGATCACTCTGAGTAAGGTGGAGGTTCCTGAAGGACCAGAAGTTGTAGACGCCCTCAACCATGTTCACCCAGCCCGTGTACGTCGTCCTGTTCACCGCCTCCTGCACCTCGTAGTGGAGTAGTGGAATCAGGGGGTTGTCCTCTGCGATCCACCCCTGGGCGTCTCTCACCAGGTTCTGTCTGACTGTCATACTAATCTCAGCATCAGCGTCTTCAAGAATCTCATCGAGAGCGGAGTTCTGATATCCCACGTAGTTTTCCGGGCTGGCTGAGTGCAGGATTTCTCTCATGAAGCTTGGGTCTCTTCTTGCGTCGAGCACATGCATGAAGACGTCGAAGTTGCCGAATTGAACCTCCAACTCCAAATCCTCCCATGTGTCCATCGGCCTGCCTCTTGCGTCAAGTCCTATCAACTGCAACCTAATCAGAAGGTTGCTGGCTATCGTGGACTTCCCAATCTCGATGTCTGATGAAGGATAAAGGAGTTCGAAACTGAACTCCCGACCGTCGGGCATCTCTCGAAAACCGTCAGAGTCCTGATCTGTATATCCAGACTCATCTAGCATTACCTTCACGGCGTCGAGGTCTGCCTTACTCGTTCCGTCCTCTACCTTATTCTTGACTCTGTACATGGGTACGCTGGCGTTCAGCCAGAATGAGTTGGCTGGGTTTATCACCGAGTCAGCGATGATCGTGTTCTTTTCCAGTGTGAGACAGAGTTCCTTGTCAGTGATCATTGCTATTGCTTTCCTCATGACGGTCTCATTGAGCGGGGACCTCTGCGTGTTGGTGTTGATTCCCACGTAAAGGAACGTCAGCGAAGGATTCGGGACAACAGATACTGCGTTGATTATCGTAGCATTCGTTATGTTCAGTAAGACGGAACTCTCAGTAAGGCTGAGGGGCCATCCGATTAGGCCAAGTCCTCCCGTGATTATGTCGTTTGCCGTTTCGTCAGTCTCATCACTGAACCGCCCGGACTTCCGGAAGGTCATGGAGTCCAGATATGGCCTGCCATCGAAGTATCCGTCGTAGGCCTCAACGACGACCTCCGTGCCGTTGTGTGAGATGTACAGAAACGGCCCGCACCCTTCCACAGGATCGGCCTCACCGTTCTTAATGAGGGGACGTGTCAGGCCCTTGGTCAAGAATATCCCACCATCGTCGCTAGCAGAGAGGTTGAAGAAGACCTGAGTATCCGACACCTTGGTCACGGAGTAGTCCGCAGAATACGTGTAGATGACATCATCAGCGCTCACAGGTGTGCCATCGTGCCAAGTCACATCGTCTCTTAGGCTGACAAGCACAGTCCCATTTGCTTCATCGACAGTCCAGCTCGATGCCACCCAAGGAATCGGAAGAAGGTTATCTGGATGGATTCGAGCAAGAGGATCATACAGCAAATCGATTATGTGCTCGCTCGTCTCGTCCGGATCCCCGGTGGGGTCCAGAGTGAAGAGCGCATCCTGCGGTACTGCGACGACGAAATCGCCTCCATACAGTCCCCCGAGCGGCTCGTCCTCGGCAGTTGCCTGTGGGACATCTTGCACGAGACTCCATGTGAAGGCCAAGAACAGAGCAAATACAGCTATCACAAACCTTCGAGACATTACCGTCCTCCTCCGTAATGACGACCCCCAAAATGGGGGTCATTTGGCGAAAGTCAGTAGTGAGGTCGACCCTATAAATACCTTTCGAACTGGCTCGGCCAGCACCATCTCGGATGTGCCCTCGAGGTCCGTCCGTGCTCAGATGATATCGAGTTCTTTTCCGGCCTTCTCGAACGCGGCGAGAGCATCGTTGAGGTCGTCCTTTGTGAGCCCGGCGTTCATCATCGTCCTTATTCTCGCCTTGTCCCTAGCCACCATCGGGAACACGATGGGAAGGGCGAAGACACCTAGCTCGAAGATTCTCTCCGAGAGGGCCTTGGCCTTGTGGGATTCGCCCACCATGACCGGGGTTATCGGTGTCTCACTTCGTCCAGTGTCGAACCCCATTGAATCGAGCTGGCTCTTGAAGTACTTCGTGTTGTCCCACAGATTGTTCACGTGCTCGGGCTCCGTCTCGAGCACGTCGATTGCGGCGAACTGAGCGGCCGCGACCTGCGGTGGGTGGGATCCTGACAAGAGCCACGTTCTGGACTTGTTCAGTGCGAAGTTCACCAGGTCCTGGGACCCCGCGATGAGTCCTCCCACGACGCCGTATGCCTTGGAGAATGTCCCCATCTCCACGTCGATCTTGCCCGAGATGTCGAAGTGGGCGCCTATCCCCCTTCCATCGGGTCCTATAACACCCTCTCCGTGGGCATCATCGACAAAGGTCATCGCCCCAACCTCGTTGGCAAGGTCTTGTATCACGTCCGCGTGCTGAATGTCCCCGTCCATCGAGAAGACGCCATCCGTCACAACGAGTATCCTGTTGTACTTCTTGTCCGCCTCCTTGAGCACGTTCTCGAGTTCCCCCATGTCGCGGTGCGGGAATATCATCCTGTCGGCCTTCGTGAGCCTGACGCCATCTATAATTGAGCCGTGGTTGAGCTCGTCCGATATGATGACATCCCCCTTGCCGACGAGCTGCGGCACGAGACCCGCGTTTGCCGCGAAACCCGTTTGGTAGATGAGCGAGGACTCGGTTCTCTTGAACTTCGCCAGCTTCTTCTCCACCTTGATGTGCAGGTCCAAGTTTCCCGCGATGGGTCTGACCGAGCCAGAGCCCACGCCGTGAGTGTCTATGGCCTCCTTAGCAGCTTGCCTCAGTCTCGGATGGTTGCTCAGATTCAGGTAGTTGTTCGAGCAGAGCATTATCACATCCTTTCCGTCCACCCGGCATCTCGGTGCGGAGGGACCTTCAAGAACGCGCAGTTTCCAGTCAAATCCCTTCTCAACGAGTGTCTGATATTCCTCCCGCATGAATCCGCTTGGATTTCTCATCTTCCTACCTCCTCCATTGGGCTTCACCTTTCACGCATTCGCCATTATTAAGCATTCCTCTGTGGTTTGAACCAATCCATGTATAGGACGACCTTGCCGGAGTTGCCAGATCTCATAGCGGCCATGCCCTCCTCGAACTCATCGAACTTCAGCTCGTGCGTGACTATGGGATCGAGGTTCAGGTTCCCGGATTCCATGAGCCCGCGCATCCTGTACCATGTGTCGAACATCAACCGTCCGTTGATGCCCTTGATTGTTGTGTACTTGAAGATAACCTTCTCGTTGAGGTCCGTCGTCCACGGGCCGGAAAACACACCAAGGAGCGCTAACGTTCCACCTGGCCTGAGTAGGTCCAGACCCTGGTTGACGGCGTGGGGGTTCCCCGTCATCTCAAGGACCACGTCCACACCGCGTCCCTCCGTGTTGTCCGCGACTATCTTTTCAACATCATCCGTGAGGCTGCTCAGCGCGAAATCCGCCCCGCATTCCTTTCCGAGATTGATTCTGTACTTGTTCTTTCGACCTATGCCGAAGACCTTTCTTGCACCGACTGCCTTACAGACCGCTACGGACATGAGCCCAATCGGTCCGAGTCCCAAAACCGCGATGTTTCGTCCAGGAACATCCGTCGCAAAGGCCGTGTGGACGGCGTTTCCGAGCGGATCCTGGATTGTGACGAACTTCGCCGGCATATCGCCGCTCTTGAGCAGGTTAGCTGCCGGGAGCGCGGAATATTCCGCGAATATCCCGGTCATATCCACGCCGAATATCTTCATGTTCTCGCAGATGTGGGCGTTGCCAGTTCTGCACTGGAAACACATATTGTCGTGGACGTGGCATTCTCCTGAGACCCTGTCCCCCTTCTGGAAGCCTATCACGTCCGCTCCGAGCTCCTCGATCACACCCGAGAACTCGTGCCCGTAGATCAAAGGGACCTTGATCCTCTTCGAGGCCCAGTCATCCCACTCGTATATGTGCACATCCGTCCCGCAGATGGAGACGGCTTCCATCTTTATGAGGGCCTCATTGCGCTTTGGCTTGGGTACCGGGACCTCCTGCATCTCGGTGCCGCCCTCTCCCGATTTCACTTTCACAATTGCCTTCATCTTCTCCTTCAAGATCTCCTCCCCCTGCGTATTGGCAAGGTCGTATAGCTTTCCTCTTCATAAGCCCTTTCATTGCGCGATTTTCCACAGCTTCATCGTTCTGTAACCTGTCACGACCGTGAGGTACTCCCTGGACCTGAACTCCCGGTCCAAGTTGTCGTCGCCCGTGTCAACCCTGAGGAAGGGCGTTCGCCTGAGCTTCCCCGGCGTGCAGACGATTACGATATCGTTGAGGCCCACTCTCTTGATGACCGATGGAGAGAGCTGAAGGTTCCCTCTGCCCAGGATGAAGCCCTGCGCGCCTATTGGAGTGATGATGAGCTTGACCTTCTCGTACTGGTCGAGGAGAGAAAGGAGCCGGTCCTCGTTCAGATCCTTCTCCAAGAGCTCACTGCGATAGACGGCGTCCACGCCGAGCAGCGAGCAATCGACGCCTATCTCCTTGGATATCGCGGCGACGGTGGAGCCTGATCCGAGTATGTACAGCGTGTCCCTATTCTCGTCCATGTCCTCGGCAATATGCTCCGCTATCTCGGTCTTCATCTCCTCCTCCGGAACCGCCTCGGCGTGCATCTTCCCGACCTGGACGTAGCTAGGCTCGTTGGGTGTGCTTGCGATTCCGAAGAGCCGGATGTGCCATTCTCCCGCCCGATATCTCTCCTCGTCCAGGTCGAGGATCTCGCCGTCCGCGACATCGAGCTCGCCCAAGAGGAACCTCAGCACGATGAAGGCCACGGCTTCTGGATTCATTCCGAAGACCCCGGAGTGCATCTTCACACCAGAGGGGATGCCGATTATGGGGATCTCGTTCCCAACGACCTTCCAGATGTCTCTGGCGGTGCCGTCCCCGCCGCAGAATACTATGAGCCCCGCATCTCTCTCCGAGAACGCACTGCAAGCCGTCTTCGTGTCCTCTGCGGCAGTGGGATCTCCCGGTTGGAAGACGACCTCCCATTCCCAGGGGCCCTCGCCGAACTCCTCAAGGTGGCTCGCGCCCATCGACTCGCTGCAGGTGAGCCATTCGATTCCCTCGATGTTCTCGTTCTTCAGCAAAGAGGAGAGCGTTTCCAGGAACTTGGACATCTTTTCCGGCGCAACGGGTTTTCCGCCCAGCTCCAGCGCCTTGTCGAGGACACCATCCGTCCCCTTCAGGCCCACGCGACCGCCTATTCCCGCAATCGGATTGACGACGAGTCCGATGGGCTGCATTCGGCAAGTAATCGGCATTCGGGCAAAAAGCCTTCTCCTTTTCTGCGTCCCCCCCTCGACAGTGGTACTTCTGGCCCCCTGCCAGTCGGACGGAGAAAGGGTTTAATAGGCAGGCGAGCATGCGATAAGGTACATGGCCCGCTTTCCAGAGGCTGAAGCAAGAACGCTCGCCAAGATGATATGCATGAAGTGCTACGCCCGAAATGCAATGAGAGCAACCAGATGCAGGAAGTGTGGGAGCAAGGAACTCCGCCCCAAGGCGAAGGAGCCCAGAAGGCGATAGTCAGGCCCGCTTTGACTTTTTCGTTTCACAATCCGGGTTGACACAGAGGGTCCATTTTCTCCTGCTCCTCATGAGGACGATGACAATCGGGGATCCGCACTTTTCGCACGCCTCCTTTGTCGGCAGAATGAGACCCTTCTGTGGGAGCGGGAACGAGTTGTTGCACTTCGGGTAGCTGGAGCAGCCGACGAACCTCTTCCCCCTCCTCGAGTGTCTGATGGCGAGGTCGCCTCCGCACTCGACGCACGTGCCGAGCACATTCCTCTCCTTTGTCGTCGGACATTTGGCGTCAACGCAAATGGTCTCCTTGCCTCCCCGTTCTGTGATCTCTATCATCGGTGAGCCGCATTCCTCGCACGTTTCCATCGTGGGGATTACCTTCCCCGCCTGTGGCAGTGGATGCGTGACCTTGCACTCCGGGAAGCCTGAGCAGCCAACGAATCTCTGGCCCGCCCTGGATCTGATCACATTCAGATCCCCGCCGCAAGACTTGCAGACTCCAATGTAGTTCTGCATCCTGAGGGCCCTCTTAATCTCATCACCGATCTCCTCTCTGTTGGACTGGAGGTTCTCCATGACCTCTTCGAGGATGTCCTGGGATGCCTCGACGACCTGTCCTCCGCTCTTGCTTCCGCTCGCAATCTCGAGCATGTCCTCCTCCAGCAGGTTCGTCATCTCGGGCTTCTCTATCCCGACGTTGTGGTTCTCGAGGGCGTCTATGACCGCCCTCGCAGAGACCGTTGGCGTGAGGTACTTCCCCTCGACGTACTTCCTGTTGTAGAGCTTCTTTATTATCTCGTGCCTCGTGCTCTTCGTACCGAGACCCAGCTTCTCCATTTCTTGGATGAGCTTTCCCTGGGAGAACCTCGGCGGGGGCTTGGTCTTATCCTCCTTCATGTTCACTCCCAGGAGCTTGACGCTCTCTCCCTCGGACAGCTCCGGCAGGTCGGACTCCTTGGCTGGATAATAGGGATAGTAGTCCCTCCAACCCGGGTCAAGTATCTCCCGCCCCTCGCAGACGAAGACCTCCTTCTTGATATCGATCTCGGCCTTTGACGTCTTGACCAGCGCCGGGGGCGCCACCGTTGCAAGGAATCTCCTGCAGACGAGCTCGTAGATTGTCCATTTATCGCCGCTTATCTTCGCCTTCTTCGCGCCTCTCACGGGGTGTATTGGCGGATGGTCCGTCGCAAAGCTCTTTCCCCTCGTTGGGACGATCTTCTCCTGCTTGAGGAGCTCCTTCGCATCCTTGCTGAAGGCGGAGTCCAAGAGCTTCTCCAACAGGAACCTGAGACCGAGCGTGGGCGGATAGACGGTGTTATCCGTCCTCGGATAGCTGATCCATCCGCTCGTGTAGAGGTCCTCCGCTATGCTCATTGCCCTTGAGGCCGAGAACCCAAGGCGGTTGGCCTCCATTAGGAAGATGGTCGTGTTGAACGGAACGGGCGGCCTCTCCGGGGCCTCCTCGGCCTCGTATAGCTGCACCTTTCCCGTCTTCGCGCCGTCGACGCTCTTCAGCACAGTCTCGGCGTCGACCTTGTTCCAGAATCTGCCATGTGAGTGCCTTCCGGTGAACTCAATGTCCTTCTCGAAGGTCGCACGTATCTCCCAGAACGGCTTGGCCTCAAAATCATCAATCTCCTTCTCTCTGTCCACGATGAGTGCCAACGTGGGGCTTTGAACTCTGCCCACTGAGAGGAACTCGCGCCCGACTCGACCGGATGCGAGAGAGATGAATCTCGTGAGGGTCGCTCCCCACGCAAGGTCGATTATCTGCCTCGTCTCGGCTGACTGGGCAAGCGCGTAGTCTACTTCCGTCAGGTCATCGAACGCCCTCTCGATGTCCACCTTCGTGAGAGCGCTGAACCGCGCCCGCATGAGCTTCGCCCTCGGGGCGATCTCCTTCACGATATCGAGGGCCTCCACGCCTATGAGCTCCCCTTCCCTGTCGTAGTCCGTTGCCACTATGACCTCGTCCTTGTCTTCCGCCAGGGATTTGAGGGCCGAGGCGATGGACTTCATGATTATTCTCTTCTCAGGCTTTGCCCGCACGAGATCCTTCAGGTTGACTTTCCTCCAGTCGTTGAGCTCCTCGGGATAGTCCATGCCGACGATATGTCCCCTGAGACCTATCACGGAGTACTCCTCTCCGTCCCTCTCGAAGTGGTATGTGGAGACTCTCCCGATGCTCTCCCGCTTGGACTTCCCGTTCGAAAGGATGGTCGCTATCCTTCGAGCTGAGGAACTCTTCTCGGATATGACGAGCTTGCTCACGGTCTCGATTCATGAGAGACTCGATATATAACCATTTGCCGCTGGGTTTCGAGCCAGTAAACGGAATCTCAGGGCTGTCTGGCGGGACAACGGGCAAAACTCTTAGATGAGGGGATCGATTACGTCCTCCAATTCCTCGGCGGGGACGATACCCACATGGACATAGACGATTGTGCCCGATTTGTCGATGACTATCTCCGTCGGAGTACCATGAATGCAGTACTTCTTGGATACATTGTCTGTGTCCACAGCGAATATCCAGTCATCCGCGGAGGACTCCTTGAAAATGATAAGGTCCTGGGGGTCCGCGTCTAGAGATACGTCAATCGATATTATCTGCAGGTCGTCGGGAGAGTAGTTGCCGAACAGTCTTACAAGCTCCCCCTCCTGGGTGATGCAAGGAGAACACGTTGTCGTCATTAGGTCGAGAAGTACAACCTTGCCCCGAAAATCACTCAAGCTGAAGTCCCTTCCGTAGACGTCCGTCAGGTTGAAATCAAGAGCTTCTTGCCCGACCCTTCCTGGCGGGAGGTAGCCCTCGGCTGCCTCAGAGAGCGGACCCTCATTTCCAGAGGCGTCGACCGCGCTCACTTCGTACGAGTACATCAGCATCGATGTGATGTTGAGATCGCAGTACAGCGGCCTTGAGGATTGGAAGTCGAGCGCCTCCCCATTCCTGTAGATACGATATCCCGCTATCGCGTCGTTGTCCCACGCCTCGTCCCAGGTCAGATTGAACTGATTATCATATGTGTGAACCGTGAGGCCCGTGACCTTGGACGGGGCGACGGAATCTCTCGGGAGAGATAAGATGTTGACTGAGTCCGAGATCTCGCCCTCGTTTCCAGAGCTGTCCACCGCTTGAACTATGTATTCGTGGGGGACCCGAACGTCTCCAGGACTGTCGACGGTCATTGGAATGGAGGGGCTTTTCTCAAGCTTGCCGGTGTCCCGAAAGACGATGTAGAATGCGACCTTCACGTTGTCGTGCGCGGCATCCCAAACGAGGAGGATTCTTCCCTCACGCAGGTCGATGGCCTTCAGCCCGCTCACCTTGCCGGGCGGAGCGTTGTCCTCAGGCGCCTGATCACCGGATAGGGCGATCACTGACAGGATCACGACAACGACGATGACTATGACCAGCGGGACGACGACTCTCTTGGGCAGCATCCCAAACCTTCTCCTATCCTCCTTTGATCAGCTCGGCGATCTCCGCGGGGTGCTTCGCGACATCGACACCGGCCTCGTTCAACGCGGCGATCTTGCTCTCCGCGGTCCCCTTGCCTCTCGTGATGATGGCACCGGCGTGCCCCATCCTCTTGCCAGGAGGTGCCGTGCGGCCCGCGATGTACGCGTAGACGCTCTTCCTCATCCCTTTGATATGCTCGGCGGCGTTCTCCTCCGCGGTCCCGCCAATCTCGCCCACTATGACGATGGACTCAGTCTCCTCATCCCCCTCGAACATTTTCAGTATCTCGACTATGTTCGATCCGATTATCGGATCGCCACCTATGCCCACGCAGGTGCTCTGGCCGAGACCACTCTCGGTTATCGCGTTGACTATCTCGTACGTGAGCGTCCCGCTGCGAGAGACCACTCCGACAGCTCCCCGCCCGAAAATGCCGCTCGGCATGATCCCGACCTTGCACTTGTCAGGCGATATCACCCCTGGGCAGTTCGGGCCTATGATTGTCGTTCCCTTCAGCCTCGCATATGCCATCATCCTTATCGCATCGTGGAATGGTATTCTCTCCGTGACTATCACAATGAGTTCGATCCCAGCGTCGATCGCCTCGAAGGAGGCATCGAGGGCGAAAGGGGCAGGGACGAGGATCATGGACGTGTCCGCACCCGTTGACCTGACCGCCCCGTGAACAGAGTCGAAGACGGAAACGCCGTGGACCGTTTCCCCGGCCTTGCCGGGAGTCACACCTGCCACGACCTTGGTGCCGTAGTCGAGCATGGCCTTGGCGTGGAAGACCCCCTGGTGTCCGGTGATTCCTTGGATGATGACCTTTGAGTTCTCGTCGACCAGTATTGACATTCTCATCCCCTCAGTCTGACCGTTTCCTCGGCCGCCCGCTCCAACGAGCTTACCGCAACGAAACCGGCGTCTCTCAATATCTGCTTCGCCTCGTCCTCGTGCACGCCTTTTATCCTCGCGACGACCGGCACGTCGATTCCTTCCTCGTCGAGGACTTCCTTCACGCCCTGCGCGACTGAGTCGCATCTGGTTATGCCGCCGAAGATGTTGAGGAAGATGACCGAGGGCTTGGCCTTCTTCATGAGCCGGAACGCCTCCTTCACCTTCTCCGGGTCGTCCGTGCCGCCCAGGTCGAGGAAGACCCCTCCCTTGCCCCCTTTGAGGCTTATCATGTCCAGCGTGGCCATCGTAAGACCGGCACCGTTGGCGATGACGCCGATGTCTCCCCCCAGCTGAATGAAGACTATCCCCTTGGATTTGGCCTCCTTCTCGAGCGGGGTGAGGTCCTGTTCCATGCCCTGGAGCTCCTTGTGGCGGTAGAGGGCGCTGTCGTCCGATATCAGCTTCGCATCCACCGCAACGAACTCCCCCTTTGGCGTGAGTGCGAGCGGGTTTATCTCCACGAGCTCGGCGTCCTCCTTCTCGAACAGGCTGAACATCGCCCGCGCGATTGCGGAGAAAGCCTTCCCCTCTTCCCTCGTCAGCCCGAGGAACTTGGACGCGTCCCGCAGCACGTAAGGCGGGAGAACCGAGAAGGGCGGGATGTGCCTCTTGAGTATCTTGTCGTCGGGAACGGACTCGATCTCGACGCCGCCCTCCGCGCTCGTCATCAGCAGCGGGGCCCTCTCCTCCCTGTCTATCGCGATTCCGAGGTAGTACTCCTTCGAGATCTCCGCGCGCTCCTCCACGAGGACTTTCCGCACTTCGTATCCGTGAATGTCCATCCCGATGATCTCATCGACCGCTCGGGAAGCTTCCTCGGGGGAATCCGCGAACTTCACGCCGCCGGCCTTCCCCCTCCCGCCGATGAGAACCTGCGCCTTGACCACAACCGGATATTCCAGTCCTTTGACGTCCTTCCCGCTCGTGACAAGCACGCCTCTTGGGACGGGAATGCCGTAGTCTCCGAAGAGCTCCTTTGCCTTGTACTCGTAGAACTTCATCCAATCAACTCCAAGGACTCACAGAGGTTCTCCAGCTATCCGCTTATAGACGTCAGCGTAGAGGCCAGATATGGAATCGACCTCCTTGTCGGGAAGGGGATGGATTGGTGGGTCCGGCATGCCCTTCTCCCTTGCCTTCGTGAGGTCGTCGAGGTAACCGGTCGACTCGTAGTACTTCCTCACGGGTTCCTTGCTCATCTCGACGAACATGCCCTCGTCCATCTTGCTTCTCTGCCAGAACCTATCCTCGTCCGGCGTCCCGAACGTGTCAACTATCATCAGGTTGCGATTCTCATCGAACGCGAACTCCTTCTTTCCATCCACGTGAGTGAGATCCGCACCCTTCACTCTGTTCTCGATCAGGTCGTCGATCATGAAGACCACGTCCCTGACCTCATCGTACTCGTCTTCCGTCATTCCGCTCAGGTCCAAGGTCTCTTGCTTGTCGATGATTCTGTCATGGCTCTCGAACTTGGTCGTCTGCTCGAAAAAGGGGACTGGAAGCATCTCGCCGTAAGCTGGAACGTCATCCGTCTCGAATCCCAGGGAGCGTGGTGCTATCTCCCCGTCCCGCAGCCTTCTGTGGAGGGAGCCCGCCACGTAGTGCCTGTTTATCCACTCGACCGGTATCATGTAGTTGGACCGAGGAAGCCCCTTGTACTCCTTCGGGACCCTCGTCCTCCTCACCCTCATTCGGTCTGGACCCTTCAGCTCGAGGAAATGCGTTCTGATCCCCAGGCTCTTGAGCTCGTCGAACCAGAGCGCGCTCATCCTGCAGAGGACCTCTCCCTTCCTAGGAATGCGGGTGGGTACGATTACGTCGAAGACCGAGATCCTGTCCGAGAATCGGAACTCCAGCTCTCCGTCGTTCACCTCGTACACGTCCTTGACCTTTCCCTTCCTCAGTAGCCTCACAGGGATCGCCACTTTGGTATCCTCCCCCAGTATTTGTTTTTAATGCCTCTGTGTGCCAGTGCTACTGTTTGTCAAACAAATGATATATGCTTCTCACCACATCTGGAAATCGGTGGGATAATGGTTGAATTCAGCAGTCTCTTCTCCGGCAGAATCGTCGAGATGAGGAGATCCGAGATAAGGGAGCTATTGAAGCTCACGCAGAAGCCTGAGATCATCTCTTTCGCCGGAGGTCTGCCGTGCCCCGAGGCCTTCCCTATCGACGTCGTCAAGGAGATAACGATTGATGTCCTCGATGAAAAAGGGAGCGTCGCGCTCCAGTACGGGACGACCGAGGGGCTCGCTCCGCTCAGGAAGGAGCTGGCCAAGAGGATGAACAAGCTCGGCGTGAAGTGCACTCACGAGAACATCCTCGTGACCCATGGATGTCAGCAGGCCCTCGACTTAATCTCAAAGGTCTTTCTGGATGCCCACGACCTTGTCGTGTGTTCTCTGCCCTCCTACCTTGGAGGGATAAATGCGTTCGACGCCTTCCAGGCCGACTTCATCGGGATCCCGCTGGAGAGCGACGGCATGAACCTCGACGTGCTCGAAGGGAAACTGAAGGAGCTGCGGAAGGAGGGCAAGATGCCCAAGTTCATCTACGTTCTTCCAACATTCCACAATCCCGCCGGCGTCACGATGCCCGCCGAGAACAGGAAGAGGATGATTGAAATCCTGAAGGAATACGACGTCCTAGCCCTTGAGGACGACCCTTACGGGGAACTGAGGTACGAGGGTGACCACATCGACCCGCTCATGGCCTATGACAACGAGGACGGGCACGTCATCTACCTGGGCACGTTCTCCAAGATTCTCGCACCCGGATTGAGGCTCGGGTGGGCGGTAGCTCCCAAGGAGATATTGGACAGCCTCGTGACCGCGAAGCAATCGACGGACCTGTGCACATCGACATTTTCGCAGTACATCGCGTACGAATACCTCCATCGCGGTCTGGTGAACTCCCACATCGAGAAGATCAAGAAGGTCTACGGGGCGAAGAGGAACATCATGCTCGAAGCCATGGAGACCTATTTCCCTGAGGAGGTCGAGTGGGTGCGACCGGACGGAGGGATGTTCACCTGGGCGACCGCTCCCGGGGTGGACACGAAGGAAATGGTGATAAAGGCTATCGAGCAGAAAGTCGCCTACGTGCACGGCGCCGCGTTCCGGTTCGATGGCGGCGGAAGGGACAGCATGCGCCTCAACTTTAGCTATCCCACAGAGGAAGAGGTCGAGGAAGGGATTAAGCGCCTGGGGCGCGTTCTGAAGGAAGAGATGGGAACGAGCTAGAAAACGTCCGCCTCTGTGTGGACCTCGATGCCGTGACTCGTGATGAGGTAGGGCTTCTTCTGTCTCAAGTGCTTTCTCCTCCTGACCTTGACGACTTGGATGACCAGCTGGGTCTCCTTGGACCCTTCGGGCTCGTTGAAGAGGAGGAGTATGACGCCGTCCGAGACGTATTCCACGAGGCCGTCCCTCGATGACCTGGGGTTGTCGTCCTTGGCCTCCGCCGTGAGCAATGCGGTGGTGCCCGTCGCCTTGATCTGCTGGTACAGCTCGAAGAGATGGGTCCTTCTCTCCACTTCGTCCGGGAACATCATGTTCAGCAGGGATATGGAGTCTATCGCTAGCCTGTCCGCCTTGAACTTGCTGATGAACTCGGGCAGCTCGCTCTTCACCCTGGTGAGCGTCGTCTTCACGTCGGCAGGCTCGAGCTTGACTATCGCCAAGGTCTCATCGTCCTGATACTTCTGCAGATCCCAGCCGAAGGACTGGGCATTCATCTTGATCGACTCAACGGTCTCCTCGAGGGTTATGAATATGCACTTCTCGCCCTTGGTCAGACCCTCCATTATGAACTGGAGGCTGAGCGTCGTCTTGCCCGTTCCGAACGCCCCGAGGACGGTCACTATGTGGTTCCTCGGAAGCCCTCCGCCGAGCATCTCGTCAAGCCCCTCAACACCTGTTCCTACTAGCTCCACAATCCCACCTAGGCTATTCTCTCCTGGTACATGACGACCAGCCCGTGGTTGCTCGTCACCATCGTCGGGAACCGGGCGATCTTCTCCAGCTCGAGATGGGGCAGGACGCTCATGAACTTGCCGATGTACATGTACCGTTGTCTCTTGCTACTCGTGAGGTAGTTCTTCCACTCGAAGACGATGACGCCGTCGACGCTGTCGATGAGCATCTGCTCGAATTTCTTATCCATGATCCCTCTCGTGAGGAGCAGATAGACGATGCCGTCCCATCTCTTCGAAGCCCGTTGCATCCCCTTTATCGTCGATATCAGGTCCTTTGGGCGGACTATGTCCGACTCCGCGAGGTCGGTTATCGAGTCGATAACGACCATGGACCTCGTCGCGTTGGAGTCCAGGAAATCCACCACGGACTCGAGCAGCTCCGGAGGTTTCTCGCCGAACAGGGTGTCCCCTTGGCTTGTCCAGCTCGATGGGATGATTGTGTGCCTGAAGTAATGTCCGCTGAAATCCCTGAATTTCGTGTACTTCTTGAAGGCGTTGTAGAAGTGGGGGTTGAAGGAGGATGCGACTTCCCTGAGGATGTCCTCTTTCGACCTTGAGAACGTGATGTACTCCACTTTCTCGGGCAGCACGCCGTCGTCGCACGCATGACCCAGGTAGTACTTCCTCGTTTGAGGGTTGTCTCTCACTATGCCGAGTTTTGCTATGCTCGTGTAGACGTACTCGTGCTGTCCCGCTCCCATGTCGCCGAGCAGTAGGACGAGCGATCCCGAGGGAAGGCCGCCCTTGATTATAGTGTCGAAGTCCGCGACGCCTGTCGGAATCCTCTTCGCCCTAACAGGGTCGTACTGAAGATCTTCCTCGGACTGTTGAGAAAGCGAACCTCGTAGAGGCATCCCAATCATTGAGTGGATATAGTGAGGGCAAAATAAAGTCTTTTTGCATTCCTTCCACCGCCGTTTCGGTTACACTGATTGCCGAAGACTCTAGATCTCACCTTCGAGACTGCATTCTTCTG
>JAGLRN010000120.1 GCA_023136265.1 Thermoplasmata archaeon | reverse complement strand
ACCGAGGCGGGCGAGGAGGGCAGGCTCACGAGGTTCGGCATCGAGCAGTTCATCGCTGACTCGTTCATCTATCTTGGCCTGGACAACGTGAAGGGCGAGCTCAGAAGAACAATAATCGTCCGCAAGATGAGGCTGACGAATCACGATATCTGCGTTCATCCGTTTCTGATAACGAACAAGGGAATGAAGGTCTCGAGCGACGTGAAGGTTGAAGGGGTATAGCTATGGTGGCCATGGGAGTCAAGGGGTTTGAGCTGCTCTTGCCAGAGGGGATTGGCGAGAGGATGGCCGTCGTCCTCCAGGGGGCGGCGGGAGACGAGAAGGAGCTTTTCGCGTACCAGTTCCTCGCCGAGGGGCTGAAGGCGAACGAAGGGGTCATGGTCGTCCTCAGCAAGATATCTCCCGCCGAGTTCCACGAGGAGATGACGAAGCACGGGGTCGACTGCACGGCCCACGAGGAGGAAGGCTCCCTCATCATCGTTGACTGGTATTCATACAAGAAGGGGAGGATAGACGGCGTTCAGATCGAGGGGTCGGTCTTCAGGTCCTCCCAGAGCCTGTTGAACCTCGAGATCGCGATAACCGATGCGACGAAGAGGCTCGTCCCATATCCGAAGAGGAGGGCGGTCCTCGACGTCCTGTCCCCGTCGCTGAAGATGTTCGGCTCGGCCGAGGTCTACACGTTCGCCCAGAAGCTTCGCACTAGGTTGCGGACGGAGAACATCGCCTCACTGCTCATCCTGGAGAAGGGCATGCATCCGGACGATGTCGTCCAGAGCATCCATCAGTCCTTCGACGGCGTGATCGACTTCACCAGGGAGAGGAAGGAGGACAGGGTCGAGAGGAGAATCGGGCTGCTCTTCGTCAGGGGAATCTCGTACGAACCGAAACACACCGGCTACAGACTCGTTGACGGCAGAATCGTAGTGATTGAGCCGGCCGAGACGGAAGAGGAAAAGGCAATGATGATGCTCAAGAGGCAGGAGGAGTTCCTGGCCAAGGACCCGAGCAACGCGAGGATCTGGTTCTCCAGAGGCTCCCTGTTCGCCGACATGGGCGAGTTCGAGAAGGCGCTGGAGTGCTTTGACAAGGTCATTGAGCTCGACCGGGACCATATGGGCGCGTGGAACGGCAGGGCATACGCCCTTTCCCAGCTCGGTAGGACGGAAGAGGCGACGGAGTCCTACAAGGACGCCCTCGTGCTCGTCGCCAAGCAGGTCGATAAGGATCACTACGAGAGACTGACGTCCAAGGAGGGGATGGAGAAGGCAGAGCCTGAGAAACCCGAGGCCAAAAAGCGCATATGCGCGCTTTGCGGAGCTTCTGCTCTTGCGACCGCCGAGAAATGCCCGGAGTGCGGAACCGACTTCGCCAGATTCGAGGGGAAACGCGAGGACGAGGGAATCCTCGACTACCTGACATCGATGGGCGAGATGGAGGGCATATCCGAGGAGGGTGTCGATGATTTGCTGAAAAGGAAGAAGGAACGGGCGGTGGAGGGAAAGCCCGCCAGAGCCCGGGTCGGAAAAGGCGTCGGCCTGACGAATGGCCTTCCCCGCGAAAGGATCGCGAAGGGGCTGGTGAACGGCCTTGGGCGGGTGAACGGTCTGGTCAACGGCCTCGCGAACGCGAAGTCCGGTCTCACGAACGGTCTCACGAACGGGAGCGGCTTCACGAACGGCCTGGGGTCGGGGCGGTTCATAAGGGAAAGCAGGAGGAGCAAATGGAAGGTCTACGTCGTTCCCCTCATGGCCATGGTCCTGCTGAGCACCGCATTCCTCTTGCCTGAAAGCCCCGGACCGAGGGTCTTCGGCGTTGACGGCTACTTCGAGGACTGGGGCGATGATACGATCCTCTACTCCCGCTCGTCCGACATCAATCCGAACGTGGACATCAACGCCACTGGCGTGGAGACGGATGAGTCGGCGCAATACGTCTTCTTGTTCGCGCAGGTCCAGCCCGGGAATCAGGTTCTCGCGGGAAACCTCCAGAGCAAGCTCGGGGACTTCCTGAGGGTGTTCATCGACTCCGACGGGAGCGACGAGACAGGATACGCTGTCGCCGGGACGGGCGCGGACTACGTGGTCCAGGTCGTTGGCCGGGACGGGGGTCAGGGCTCGGTGGCGAGGATGAGCGCCGCGTACAGATACATAGGTCAAGATCAAACCGACTGGAACGCCTGGGAGCATGAGAGCTCCGTCCTCGTAGCCCTCGGCAAGGGCGAGGACGCCAACAAGATCGAGATCGCCATTCCCGAGAGCATGCTCCCGGACCCGGATACGGCCCTCTACGTCTTCCAGATGGAGGACTGGAGCGGTGACGTGGACTTCGCGGACTACCGAATGGCCGGCGCGAAGGGCATCATGCACATCACGCAGGAGAGCGCGGACCAGGAGGTCATTGAGACCCAGACCTCGGAGACCATTCTCACGCTCGAACTGAAGAAGGTCGGCTACAAGGACGATGCATCGGGCTCCCTCACGCTCGAGACCGTGCGGGGAATGCTCTTCGGGACGCTCCCCGCGTCCGAGGTCCAGTCCATCACGCTCGACACGTCCGATGGGTCGGGCGGGCCGTGGACCGGCTCCGTGAGCGGGAACGGGCTTGTGGTGTTCCACAACATCGACTATTCCTTCGCCCCGGGAGCGAAGACCGACTTCACTGTCGATGTCATGCTCGAGAGCTCCGCTCCAAGCGGTGCCACGGTGGGCTTCAGGATCGTGTCCCCCGACGATGTGGTGATTTCGGCCGGCGCGACCACGTTGGAGTCAGTGCCGACGGACCATGACCTTTCCTACGTGAGCTCCGCCCCGTCCGGGTACGTCGTGGACGGCGGGTTCTCCGACTGGACGGGCGTGATGAGCGACGGTGCGAACGAGCCCTCGACCGGTGGGAACGAGAACGTGGACATAAGGCAGTACGATCTCAACTCCACTCAGGACGACGCGTTCTTCTATGTGAGGGTCGGCGGACGCATGCTTGAGGGGACGTTCACCCCGCAGCAGGGGAAGTACTTGCCGGACCCAGTTACATCGAGGCCGGATTCGGACAGGGACTCCGTCCCCGATGACGAGGACGACTACCCGTTTGACTTCGACAACGATGGTACGCCTGACATCTCGGAGGGCGGAGACGTGGACAACGACGGCGTCCCAGATTGGCCTGGTGGCAGTGACCAATGGCTCGAGACGACCGTTCAGAGCCGGGAGGTCCGCATCTACATCGGGCCGACTGCCCCACCACCCGTTCTGAGGGGCGAGGACACCGTGAGGATATACATCGACTCGGACAAGGATGCGATGACCGGCTACTTCGTCGGGGATATCGGCGCGGATTACCTTGTGGAGATTGCGGGCAAGAACGGGGAACCGCTTGAGGATCGTAGCATCATGAGGCAGCACGTAGGCGGTCCCGGCAGCTGGCAGTGGGTGACGGT
>JAGLRN010000012.1 GCA_023136265.1 Thermoplasmata archaeon | reverse complement strand
TCATACCTGTGACCAAAACGCTAGCCTCACGGCGAAGTGTCAAGTCCGCCGATGGAAGGCTGACGAGGCCGCGACCTCATATTCGCTTGAGTTTCCCGATTACAGGCTCGTAGGCTTGACCATTGTCCAGTAAGCTGTTCACGGTCTGTTCTAGGTCATCCTTCTGAACGCCATCCTTCTTCGAGGCTTCAAGCAAGGCCTCCCAGTCCGCTCCCTTTCCGTTGGTGTCCAGCTTCCCTATGAGCTCCAAGACGTAATCGTCCAGCTCCGACTTCTCTTTCTCATCTTTCTCCTCAGGAGGAGCGGGCCGCGATTCCGGGAGCAGGTACTTGAGCGCGTCGACAAGCATGAGCCTGTACCTCTCCAGGTCCACGGTCCCGTAGTGCTCAACCGCCCTCACGATCCCGTCCGCGATCCTCTCACTGTGCCCGAGGGCGATGAGTCCCTCCTTCGTCATAGGGTCCATCTCGAGGGCCTCGGCAACAGCATCGAGGCGGGTCCTCAGGCTCCTGCAGCACTCGAGCGTCCAGTAGTTCCTGACGGCATCGTTGGTGACCCTTATCATCTCAGGACGAATGCTGAGGTAGAGCGTCCCCTCTTCAGGCGAGTAGACCCTCGTTTTTCCCATGACCGCGGCGAAGGCGGGAGGTTCGATTCCAGAGAGTGCGTTGGCAGCCTCGGGCTGATAGAGGCCCGCCGAGAGTACGTACACGCCGGTCGGATCGGACAGTCTGGCCCTCCACATGGGCTGGTCATCCGACCCGACGTTGTCGATGTCCGTTATCACGCCGACGACGAACAGCCGGTTTATCTTGGCGCCCAGCGGGGTGACCACGTAGGACGGGGAACGCTCCCCGCCCTCCGAGAACTGAAAGTCCGAATCGCTGTACTCCTTGGCGAACACTCTCCAGGCGACCTCCCTCCTCATCCTATTCCTCCAGATCCGATAGCAGCTTCTGCGCCTCTTCTTGCACGTCTATCTCCAGGACCTCAGCGGACTCGGATATCATCATGAGCCCATAGTCATCGCTGGTCACGTTTCCTCTAAGCTCGACCGGCTGAGCGACCAACAGGTCCGCGAGCTCGTCCCTGATGACCTCGTGGCTCATGGCCTCTTTCGCGATTTCCATGCACTTTTCCAGGCTCTTATCCAGCAGCCCCTCGGTGATATCCTTGCCCAGTATCGCGGTCAGTGCTGCGCTGCCGTCATCGATGACGGCCTTCACGCGCAGATCGGGCGTCCCGTCGACCTCTCCGTGAATCCTGCACGTCCCCTTCCTGAGGACCCGGTTGCACTCGGGGCACCGGAATATCAGGCCGCTACCTTCCTTCACATCGATGAGGATTCCCCTCACCGTGGCATCCACGGCACCGCCCCTCTCGGCGATCTCCTCGATCCATCTCCTCGAAGGTTTCATGATGTCCTCGGTCGACGGGAAATCCGCATCCTTGAGGATCTCGACGTTCGCCCTCTGATCGAAACCCAACTGGGGTATGCCCCTCCACGTCTTGGAGTAACCCCCATCGACCTTTATGATATCGTTCTCTTTGAGCTCGAAGTCCGCCCATGCGGAGAACTGAGCCTTTCCCGTGGAATCGCCAATGAGTCCCGAGAACACCGTCTTCTTCTGTCCCTCCACATTCACCTCTCTCGACTCGATGGAGATGACCCTGCCAACGACGGAGATGTTGCTCATCCCTCCGCGAAGATCCCCCAGTTCCACAGCGGTCAGCGGTGTCTCCGGCGGTTCGTACGGTGGCAAGGCATCCGGTGACTGCTTATCCACCGACGTTCTGTTCCCCAGATTGAGCTGGACCTCTCCCCTGAACTCCTTCGTATAGGCGTTCTGGATTTTGACGATGTCGCCCTTCTCCACGTCCATCGCGTCGGCTTCCCAGGCCGTGAAGGGCACCGTCCCCGTGCTGTCCCCGAGTATCCCGTACAGAATCGTCTTGCTGATTCCTTCGACCTCGATCTCCCTCTCGTTGACGCTAACGATCCTGGCCAAGAGATCCACGCTGAACTCGTTCGGAGTCAGGTCGACGATCATCTTCTGCACTCCGAGGGAAAGGGAAGAGGGATTTCCTCCGTGCTTCTTCACGATGCTTCTCTTCGCCGTTCCGAGAGGAACCCGGTACACGTTCAGGTAGCTGTTCAGCTCGCGTTCAATCTCTGCTTCGCTCACATTGTTCCCAAGCGCCCTTGTTATGTCTTTCACATGGGGCGCGATTTGTTCTTTTTCCATTCTATCAACCCCTGAGAGGCTTTCTGTTCTATGCCTCCAAAAACTAAATGTTCCCAGGACTTAAATAGCTTTACAGAAGGGCACAGTGAAACTGGGGAGCCAGCACTCGCAAGCGACAAATCTCGGCAGGACAAAAGCGTCAATAGACAAAGACCGCACGCTGGACCCCGTCACGGGACTGCAAAATCCTATAATATCGGGTTGGGATACGAATCACGATGGAACCGGAGGACCATCTGACCTTTCGCGGCGTTCAAGGAGAGATACTTTTCGTGTTGCTGACAATCCTCTATTCCGTCGTCGCAAGGTTCCTAGCCGTCCTATCCCACGAAGTCCTCGGTCACGGTCTCGTCTCCGAGCTCATCGGTGGGCAGTTCTACGCCGTCTACGTCTCCCCTGGCCTGGGATTCACGGCCGCGCACATCCCAGATGCCACGGATCCAGAGCTTCAGGTTCTCTATCTCATGGCAGGGATAATCACGGAGGTCATCATTGGCCTCGTCATCCTCCTTGTCATCTATCCCCGGCTCAAATCCTTCTTCCACAGGCTGTTCGCGCTTCTCCTACTCGAGGCGCTCCTCATCCACTCGATGATGTATATGGCTCTCGGGTCATTCACCGGTGAACGTGGGGATTCGATGCAGGTCATCCAGTTCCTCCCCGGCCTCGATAATTTCTGGGCGGTGAGGTTCGCCGCGACGGGCCTCTTCCTCACCATCGGATTTGCGTACGTAATCTCGAACAAGGCCCTCGAGCTTCTACGGGAGTATTTCGCGCTTCGCACGAGAAGGTCGGCGTTTCGTATGCTCCTCCTGTTCTGGGTGCCTCACCTCACAGTCGGTCTTCTTGCGGGGTTCATCGTAGCCGGCCTGGTCCCGGACATCCTTCTCAGCTACCTTCTCCTCTTCATCTCCGTCGCCGTTCTGATCTTCCTGTTCGCGTCCTTTTACGTCTCCAGGGAGCGGCTGCCGAACCCAGAGGTCACGACCGTTAGTTGGAAGGGGGTCCTCGCCACTCTCGTCGCCTTTCTCATCATCCTCTCCGTGTGGTTCATGGCCTTCGGCGCCGTACCGTCAACCGCCCATGGAATCCTGATCGGAGAGCCGCCCCCCGAGGAGGAGATATACTACACGGAGAGCTACGCCGTGAATCTGCACATCATCATAGACCAGAACTTCAACATCACGACTGAGGTTAGGATGAAGGCGTTCGGCGACATAGTCAGCCCTCTCGATGAGGCGATATGGAGGACATTTGACGAACGCCCCTATTGGAACACCTATCACGCTCTCGGCGCCTTCGTGGCGAAAAAGGCGCTGAACTACACCGGCTGGACCAGAGTCAATAGCAGCGTCGGAGCCCACGTCCACGGATGCGGGGACGTTTGGCCCAACGGGAAGATGGTGACTTTGCGATTCACGAACGCCAACATCTCCATCCTTCAGGATCGGAATGGCTTCATGGTCCTGCGAGTCTACGACGCGTGGAAGGACGAAAACGGGCCAGGTGACGAGTACCTGGACGCGATCAACATCACATGGGACGCGTCCATAACTCTGGAGGACTACCCAATGGGCGGCGGACTGGACCCGGTCGCGGTAGAATCAACATACATCACGTGGGTGTTCTCCACCTACGAAGAGGCCCACGTCGTCTACGGACTGACGTTCTCGTCCTAGCTACTGCGTGAATGTCTCCACGTTGGGATACTTGCTCTTCAAGTGGTTCAGCAAAATGCTCCTGTTCCTCTTGAGATGGGATTCGTACCAGGTCTTCACGATGTCCTTGAAGACGCCGTGGACATCGCCCATGTCGACCTTCTCGAGGGGCTCATCGTAGAGCAGGTGTTGGCTGTATATCCTCTTCCAGCCCGAGTATTTGTAGTAGTGCTCTCCCTCGCAGTACTGGAAGTCTATCCGGACCTTGGGCTTGTTGTTCTCCGCGTAGTATGAGACGCGCATGGCGTCCCCTATCCTTCCCTGGTCCTGTGTCCTGTCCACGAGCTCGATCCTGTTGACGCCGGCAACGTTGAAGCTTGTCCTCCACTTCCACTCACCGTAGGGGAACTCATCGAACTGAGCAAAGGCCGTATAGCTCGGGTCGATTGTGAAGTGAACATTGATCTTGTTGAACCTCTTCCATATCTTCCAGAAATCCTCTATCAGAGAGCGATTGACCTCGAGTTTCTGAGTGTTCTGCTCACCGAAGCTCTCGATTATTTCCTTGGTCTGCTCTTCGAGCTCCCGGTCCAGGGACTCGAACCAATTCTCCTTTCCTTTCCTCTTTGCAACCATCAGAACCACTCACAGGTGAATCCAATTTCAGATTAAAAGCTTTTGTGATATGGAATCACATCTGCCAACCCGTTGTCGGGACATCACGTTCTTTAACGAGGCCGACGATGGACGGTCTTCATGACGCTCGTGGACAACGCCGAAGCCGCGATTGAGAAGTCGGAGAGCATCGTGATGCTCTTCTTTGCCAGATGGTGCCCTTTCTGCAGGGCGTTCAAGCCCTCATTCGAGAATCTTGCCTCATCCTCCAACGGGGATCTCGGAGAGATTGACATCAGCGACGAAGAGAGCGAATACTGGGACAAGTACGGCATCAACATAGTCCCGACGCTGATCGCATTCTCCCGCGGGAAGGTCACAGCTAGGAGGGATGGCAAGCCGCACGTCGGTCTGAGCGAATCAGACCTGAAAGGACTCATGGAGAAAATCCATGGCTGACAGCTCCTCACTTGCCCCCGCCGACGATCTCTTCAATCATCTCGGCGAGGATCTCGCTCACGAGCTTCCCGTCCGCCCTTCCGCGGAGGCGCTGCATCACAACTCCCATGAGCGGGCCGACCGCGTCCTCTCCCTTTTCCCTCACAAACTCCAGTCTCTCCTCCACAATGTCCCGCACGATCGCGTCGACATCCTGCTTTGAAGCGGCCTCCAATCCGAGCTTCCGCAGAGCGGCCTCGACAGTTGTGCCCTCGGTGAGCACGGTCCGCAGGACCTCCGGGAGAGCCTCTCTTGTGAATGTGCCGTCGCGCAAGAAGATGAACAGATCCCTGAAGGTCTGGACCGAGATTGTGTCGATGCGGTGACCCTGACGCTCAAGCTCAGGGAAGACGTTAGATATCATGGACGCGGCGGTTCTCGCCTCGCCGAACTCCTTGGCGAGCCCTTCGAACAGCTCGTCGTAGCCATCCTCCAAGATGATTCCGATCTGCTGCTCGTGGACCCCGTACTCTCGGACGAGCCTCTCCATCTTGTCCTCTGGAAGCTCTGGAAGTTCCGCCTCGATCCTCTCCAGCCGTTCTGCTGATATTGTGATTGGCGGCACATCAGTCTCTGGATACATGCGAGCCTTCCCTGGAAGCGGCCTTGAATAGACCGTCGTGCCATCCTGGCCGGGGTCCCTCGTCTCCTCGGGCACGCCCTCAGCGGCCATCTTCACCCGCTCAATCACCCGTCCAACTGCCTCTTCCGCCACGGCCTTCCTATCCGCCAGGATCAGAAACGCATCATCATCCTCTAGCCCGAGGGTCTTCCTGATATCCGGAACCTCCTTCCCGATCCCGTATGCGGGAAGTTCATCCGAATGGAAGGTCCCGCCGACGCCCGCCAGAACAGCGTAGCGATTCAGCTCGGGTCCAAGCCTGTCCCTCAGGAGCCCAGAGAACCCGGGAAGCCTGATTCCGAGAACGACGCCACCCGCCTCGATCCTCGTTTTGATCGTCTCGCACTCAGTGTCCTGGAAGATGGATGTCAGATCCGTGGCCTTCAGGTCGGTCACATCTGCTCCTCTCTCCCTGAGCGTGTCGCGGGCTTCGAGGAGCGACAGCTGTCTCTTCACCTCGTTCTCCACGTACGCGGACATCATGTTGAGCTCCTGAACGCCCTTCACCTCCACTCGCGCCCCCTCCGCGATGGAGATGTTGAGATCGTTCCGTATAGTCCCAATCCCCCGTTTGACCTTCTTCGTCGCCCGCAGAAGACTGCCCAATCTGAGTGCGACCTTCATCGCCTCCTCGGGACTCTCTATCACAGGTCCTGTGGAGATCTCGACGAGCGGGATGCCAAGCCGGTCCAGCCTGTAGACGACGGAATCCTCCCTCTGCTCTATCTTGCGCGCGGCGTCCTCCTCCAGCCCGATCATCGGTATGGGCACCGTCTGGGAGCCGACCTCGAGTCGTCCGTTCATCGCCACCAGCGCGCTTCTCTGGAACCCGGCCGTGTTCGAGCCGTCGATGACGATCTTCCTCATGAAGTGTATCTCGTCCACGGGTTTCGCATCCAACAGCAGCGCCATCTCCAACGCGACGTCTATGGCGATTTCGTTCCCCCTGTGCGGCGGCTCCTCGTCCGCCTCCACGAGGCACGTCGTTCCCAACGGCTGGTAGATGAACTTCAGCTTCTTGCGGGCCTCCTCGATCGCGGCCCTGTCCACCTCGCCGAGCTCGCTCTGCGTCGGCCTGAGCCTCCTCATGAAGCTCCCACTCGTATCCTCTCTCAGCTCAGAAGGACAATCACAGAACAGCTTGTTCGTGTCAACCTGCTGGTGTATCTCCAGCCCCACCCTCAATCCGAGACCGGCGTAGTCCATCTATTCACTGTACTCCTCCAGCTTGATAGCCGGGTTTATCTCCCCTCTCAGATTCGTCGTCATGAGCTCTCTGGCCTCTTCCATGTCGCTCGTCTGACCGAGGACCCACATCAGCTTGATGAACGCCGTCTCGGGGAGCATGTCCTCTCCAGGAATCACTCCCGCGAGAAGCAGGTCCCTTCCCGCCGAGTAGACGTTCATGTTGACCCTTCCGTACAGACACTGGGTCGTCATCACAACGGGTGTGCCCGCCTCCATCAGGGACTCGACCTCGGGAAAGAGGCTCGAAGAGACATGACCTAGACCCGTTCCCGCGATGACGACGCCCCTCGCATCCTTCACCATGGACTTGAACAGCGTGGCAGGCATCCCTGGATAGAAGTAGACGAGTACAACGCCGTCCTCCATCTCGGCCTGAAGCTTCACCGGACCCGATGACCTCGAGCGGTGGTCGTCCAGCCACTCCGTCTGGCCGTCCTGGTGAACACTCCCGAGAGGCTTCTGATTGACGCTCATGAAGGCATCCCTCCTGCTGCTGTGCATCTTTCTCACTTTCGTGCCCCTGTGGATCGTGCATAGGCTGTCCGAGGTCTCGCCGTGCATCACGACAACCACCTCACCCAGGTCCTCTTTGGCCAGCCTTGCCGACGAGGTCAGGTTGAGAAATGCATCCGAGGAGGGTCGGTCCGAGGACCTCTGCGATCCCACGAGGATTACGGGCCCACTCAAGTCGTCGAGCATGAACGAGAGGGCCGCCGCAGTGTAGCCGAGCGTGTCCGTGCCATGAGGGATGACCACGCCGCTCGACCCCGAGTCGAGCTCGGCCGCCGCCTCGCTCGCGAGCACCTTCCAGTTCTCCGACGTCATGTTCTCGCTGAACATGCTGTAGATGACCTTCGCCCTGACGTTGCAGATGTCCGCCAGCTCTGGAACGGTGAAGACGAGATCCTTTGCCTTCTCTGCCGGAAATACGGCTCCAGTCCTGTACTCGACATACGAGGCTATCGTCCCCCCCGTGCCCAGGATCGAGACTATAGGCTTGCTGGTGTCCGCCACGTACTCGGCCTCCACCCTCCTGCCCTCCTCCCTCTTTTGCACCAGTTGGACCTTGCACAACTTGTCGACCTTGACCCCGATGTTGTAGCCATTGTCGAGCTTCAGAGTGAGAATGTCCTTCCCACTGAACTCGACGTGGGGCATCACTATCCCT
>JAGLRN010000119.1 GCA_023136265.1 Thermoplasmata archaeon | reverse complement strand
CCCGCATGAAATCGTTTCGGGAAAACAGTTATCAGTCGTGTCGTCCATCAAGTGGCCGAGACCAGGAGACTCGACAAATCGCATCCGGCGGGTGATTGATATGTCCAAGGATAGCCAGTATGTGAGACTTCTTGACGAGGATGAGACCCCCAACGAGAGTAGTGTGCTCGACACGATCGGTGAACCTTCCGCGGGACTGTGGAGCAAGTTGAGGAACTTCCTCAGGGAAAGCTATGACTTCGAGCCCGAACTGGTGTACTACGGCAAGAAATACGGCTGGTGCTACAGATATCGGAGGAAGAAGAAGACCCTGTGCACGATCTACCCCGAGACCGGGGCATTCACAGTTCTTGTCACCCTCGGGAAGAAGGAGGTCGAGGAGGTCGATAGCATTCTGAGCACGCTCAATCAGGAGACTCAGAGGATCTTCAAAGAGGCCCGCCAGTATCATGATGGGAAATGGATTTACCGTAGAGTGCTGAACGAGGACGATCTGGCGGACATCGTTGCTTTGCTGAAGGTCAAGAAGAGGCCCAGCTCGTGATGGCTAGCCATTGAACCGCCCGCCCGCATGAAACGTTTCGGGGAAAGGACTGCGGCATCGACGGCGCAAGGCAATTCCGCCACCTCCCCCTCCAACCTTTTTATACGCCGAAGCGAATATGATATCGTGGACGTGGAGAAGGTTCGCGAGGAAGTGAGGAGGAGAAGAGAGGCCGATCTGGAGAGGGATGCCAGGGCTCTCAGGGACAAGAGTCCCGAGGAGACTCTCAGGATGTTCTTCGACATGTGCGAGTTCGTTCAGAAGCTTGGCCGAGTGAGCGCATGAGGACCATGGAGGACACGGTCAGGGCAGCCGTCACCGCTCTGGAGGAAGCGGGGATCCAATACGCCGTCGTCGGCGGCGTCGCAACGGCTGCTTGGGGCACTGCAAGGACAACGATGGACATCGACATCATCCTGTCCCTCGTGGAGGATGAGATTGTAGACCTGGTAGCGGCTCTCACGGGGCATGGATTCCGGGTCAGCGCTGACGACATCAGAGCGGCTCTGGAGGAGAAGTCCCACTTCACCGCCACGGACCTGGAATCAGGATATCATCTGGACCTGAAGGGCTCCTACGACACGCATGATGACGCCACACTGGAGAGAAGAAGGGACGTCCGGCTGGACGATCTGAGGGTTTCCGTCGCCTCTCCCGAGGACCTCCTTGCCATGAAGCTCCTCATGGGAAGCGACAGGGACCTCGCGGACGCAAAGGCCATCCTCATCCGGCGGGCCGGGAAGCTCGACATGGAATACCTGAGGGGCCTGTGCGAGAGGCTCGGCGTCTCGGAGGAGTTGAGGAGAATAGCGGAGTAGGCCCGCCCGTGTGGGATCGTTTCGGATTCCTATTCAATATCAGACCCATCCCCGCGTCTTCCTACCCTTCGGACGACCGCGTAGGCAAGCAAGAATCCGAACAGGGGGACAAGAAGCAGGAGCCCCAGAACCCAGGGGTCGGCCTCGTAGGTCGTGATCGTCTGATCGTAGTCCATTCCCAAATAGAGACGTTGCGATTTGGATTCCCATTTGAAGTTGCCGCTAATGACCTCGATGGTGCTGTTGTACACTACGGATTGCCCTAT
>JAGLRN010000118.1 GCA_023136265.1 Thermoplasmata archaeon | reverse complement strand
GAGGCCAAGGCCCCCGTTGCCGAGATGTTCGGGTTCGCGACGGCGATAAGGAGCGCCACGACGGGCAGGGCCCTGTGGTCCACAGAGAACTCGGGGTTCGAGAAGCTCCCGAAGGATTTCCAACCTGAGGTTGTTAGACAGATAAGAATCAGAAAGGGGCTCAAGCCAGAGCCTTACGATGAAAGGTACTATGCTGCTTAAGAAGGAAAAAGAGATAAATAGAGAGAGGCATTAGGGAGAGAATACAAAGGAGATATGAGTATGGCAGAAAAACCCCACATGAACTTGGTGTTCATAGGCCATGTCGACCACGGGAAGTCCACTCTGGTCGGAAGACTGCTTCTGGATACGGAGTCGATAGATTCGCACGTGATCGAGAAGTACAGGAAGCAAGCGGAAGAGAAGGGAAAGGCGACGTTCGAGTTCGCGTGGGTCATGGACAAGCTCAAGGAAGAGAGAGAAAGGGGCTTGACCATCGATGTGGCCCACAAGAGGTTTGACACGGAGAAGTACTACTTCACGATCATCGACGCACCTGGTCACAGGGACTTCGTCAAGAACATGATCACGGGTACGAGTCAGGCGGATGCCGCTGTCCTGGTCGTTTCGGTTCCTGACGGGCCGCAAGCCCAGACGAAGGAGCACGTGTTCCTGGCAAGGACGCTCGGCGTGGAGCAGTTGATCGTTGGAATGAACAAGATGGACGCCACCAAGCCAGAGTACGACGAGAAGAGGTTCAACGAAGTGAAGGAGCAGGTTGGCACTCTTCTGAGATCGGTCGGGTTCAAGGTGGACGAGATACCGTTCATACCTGTGAGCGCCTTCAAGGGTGACAACGCCACGAAGAAATCGGACAAGCTTGGATGGTACAAGGGACCCACGATGCTTCAGTCCTTGGACACAATCGTGCAGCCATCGAAGCCCACCAAACTCCCGCTCAGATTGCCCATCCAGGATGTCTACACCATCACGGGAATAGGAACAGTTCCGGTCGGAAGGGTGGAGACCGGTATCCTCTTGCCCGACATGAAGATATCGATGCAGCCAGCCGACAAGTCTGGTGAGGTGAAGTCCATCGAGATGCACCATGAGATAATCCCGAAGGCAGAACCTGGGGACAATGTCGGCTTCAACGTGAGAGGCATCTCGCGGACTGACATCAGGAGAGGAGATGTCGCCGGACCTGCGGACAATCCTCCGACGGTCGCGAAGACGTTCACCGCTAGGATCATGGTTCTGAACCATCCCAGCGTCATAACGAAGGGCTACACTCCCGTCTTCCACTGCCACACCGCGCAGGTTGCGTGCACGTTCGAGGAACTCACGGCTAAGCTCGACCCGAAGAGCGGCGAGACGACAGAGGAGAACCCAGAGTTCCTGAAGACGGGCGATGCAGCCATCGTCAAGGTAAGGCCGACGAAACCGATGGTGATTGAGAAGACGAGCGAGTTTCCGCAACTGGGGAGGTTTGCGATAAGAGATATGGGTCAGACCGTCGCTGCCGGCATGTGCATCGACGTGGAGAAGAAGTGATCCTATCTCCTCTCTTTCCTTTTTCTGGGAGTCTTTATGGCACAAAAAGTGAAGATTTTTCTGTATGGGGCTGACCGCAAGAAGATCGAGCAGGTCTGCCAGCAAATCAAGACCATCTCTCAGAAGACAGGGGTGGCGATGAGCGGTCCCATACCGCTTCCGACGAAGAAGATCGTCGTTCCGTGCAGGAAGAGCCCGGACGGGGAGGGGTCCGAGACCTGGGACAGATGGGAGCTGAGAATCCACAAGAGGCTTCTCTTCCTTAACACCGATGACAGAAGGGCCCTCATGCAGGTCATGAGGATTCCCTATCCAGACGGCGTGCATATAGAGATCGAGCTGAGATCGTAAATCACGCAGCTCAAGATCCGCTTTTCTCTCAGAATCGTTAGGCGCCGAGCACTGCGAAAAACATTCGAAAGGTCACCGCAATAACCTATTGGGGGGCTACCAAACGAGTTGCAGAGGAGGGGCCTGCATTTCAACGCAGTACTCGACATTTGCTGGATGCGGTTGCCTTTCTGGCAACTCCTCACTATTAATACGTACGAACTACTATTAAACTCTATCTGCGGGACGGGAACCACTGCTGGGTCAGCTGTCCCCAGCCCGAATCGGACCGGTGGGAACCTGGAGAAAAGGTTTTTAAGCTGTCCTCGCACTAAAGCGCGAAAAGGGCCGGTAGATCAGACTGGAAGATCGCCACGCTTGCAACGTGGAGGTCAGGGGTTCAAATCCCCTCCGGTCCATACCCTT
>JAGLRN010000117.1 GCA_023136265.1 Thermoplasmata archaeon | reverse complement strand
AAAACTTCGGCGTCTATAAACATTCGCATGAAGGCCCGCTCACAGTCCGCCGACGAGGTCATCAGGCGAGGAAAACGAATAATAGCGGGACGCGCATTCGTCCGAACGGTGGGAACCTGACGGTCAAGAAGTATGAGAGCGACGCCCTCGGATTCACGATAGAGATCGATTACGACAAGTGCATAGGGGCGGGGGAGTGCGTCGACGTGTGCCCCACCGAGGTCTACGAGCTGGTGGACGGCAAGTCGACCGCTCCGAACATCGATGAATGCATCGAGTGCTGTGCTTGTGTGGAGGCCTGTCCAACTCAGGCGATAAAACATACGTCGTGCTGAGGGCGATGCTCACGCAGCTACCTTAAGTGCCTCTTGGGGAGTTTTCCCGCTCTTTATTGCGATTTTCATGGCAAGGTCTGCGAAAGCGGCTTCCACATTCTTCCCGGTCCTGGCACTTGTGAACATGAAAGGAGACCTGATCTTCGTTGAGAGATCAGCGACCTCTCCCCCCTCCATGTCGAACCTGTCCTCCAGGTCGCATTTGTTGACAAGCAGGTGTATGGGGACCTCCCCCGTGACATCCAGAACGGATGAAAGCCAGGCCTCAACGCCCGCGAGGGTGTTCCTTCGAGTTATGTCAATGACAACGAGGATTCCCTGCACACCGACATAGTACTCCTTCATGTGCAGCTCGGCCAGGTGCCTTTCACCGATGATGTCCCAGACCGTCATGTCCACTCTGACCGCCTTGCCTTCATGGAAGTCGAGATAGACCTGCTTCTTCGAGACCTTCGCCCCTATCGTTCTTATGTGCTTGTCACTGAACTGGTCCAGAACGTATCTTCGGATGAGGCTGGTCTTCCCGACCTTCTGGTCCCCGACCAGACCGATCTTGGCCTTGAGGACGCTTCCTGTCGGCTTGGGCCTGTCCTCCGACGCGATTCTCATCTCGTACTCTATCCCGCTCGTCTTCAGGAGGTATTGTACTCTCTTCACGGCGTCGTGGACCGCTCTTATCATCTCGGGCTGGGAGAGCGCATTCTTCGGGACTGTCAAGAAGATTCGATTTCCATCGCAGAGCCAGCCATCCGCCTCGAGCACAGTCGAGATCGTCTCCAGACGATAAGCCGACCCCTTCGCAAGAATCTCAAAGACTATTCTGCTGTCCCTATTGACGTCAACGAGATTGTCACTGGAAACACCGTCTAACAGTATCTTCCCTTTCTTTTTCGACAGCAAGCGGCTCTCCTCTCGACTAGGCTAGTCAAGAACTCTATTCCTCGGTCACATTTTCAACCCTACGCTCTGATTCTCATCAGCGATAACAATGTGCCTCAGCGATGGCTCTCTGCCTGCGCGACCTTCCGTGGTTGTGCCAATATTCATATCATCCAACTGTTTATCAGAATCGAATCGTCCAACTTTTCATCTGACACATTGGTGGTGACATAGATGAAGGAGATAATATTCCACGGCAGAGGTGGACAGGGAGCCGTTCTGGCGGCGCAGGCACTCGCGAGTGCAGCCGTCTTCGAGGACAAGTACGCGATGGCCTTCCCGCACTTCGGAGCTGAGAGACGAGGAGCTCCCGTTGCTGCATTCGCCCGAATAGCGGAGGGACGCATACTCACGAAGGCGCACATCTACAAACCGGACTATGTGGTCGTTCTGGACCCCTGGCTTGCCGGACTGGTGGACGTTGCGAAAGGGATGGAGGGACACGAGGGAACGTCAGGAGGAGTCCCCATAGGAAGTGTGAAGACGGATATCTGCCAGGGCCTGAACAGGGAGGGAGCGGCAGTCCTGAACACCGCCCGCCCGCCCGACGACGTGCGGCTGAGCCTTGAGGTCTGTGTGGGAACGGTGGATGCCACCACGATAGCCCTGGAGACACTGGGTCATCCGGCGACCAACAGCTGCATGCTCGGCGCCTTTGCGAAGACCACGGAGGAGGTCAGCATCGGATCGATCGAGAAGGGAATAATGGACGTCTTCGGCGAGAGGCTCGGAGAAGACATCGCCGAGAGGAACGTCAAGGCGGCAAGGCTGGGATTCGAGAGAACCGAGGTTGGAATGTGCAGCGGAGGGAGGGAATTCCCCGCTCAGAAGAAATGGCTTCCAGACGTGGACGAGCTTCCGCTTGGGTGTGTAATCGAACCGCTCGACACCGAATACGGGAAGCTCGGTCCGGGGTCAACCGTTCAGAACGAGACGGGCTCCTGGCGGACGTTCCACCCCATCGTCGACGACGAGAAATGTACCTACTGCATGCTGTGCTGGTTCCATTGTCCGGATGGTTGCATTGGGCGAGTCCCCGCGAAGGAATCTGTTCATATTGACTACTTCTACTGCAAGGGATGCGGGATATGCTCGGAGGTTTGCCCCGTGGATGCCATACACATGGTCAGGGAGGTCGAGGGATGAGGCGGGTCGTCGGGTCGAACTATGCCACAGCACATGCCGTGATGAGGGCCCGGGTCGAGGTCATCGCGGCCTACCCGATAACGCCCCAAACGCAGATGGTGGAGCACATAGCCAAGTTCATCAACGACGGCATCATGGACTGCGAGTACATCAAGGTGGAGGGCGAGCACAGCTCGATAAGCGCGGTCATCGCCTCCCAGGCCGCTGGCGTGAGATCGTTCACATCGACCGCTTCTCAGGGGCTCGCGCTCATGCACGAGCTCCTCTTCAGTGCGGGAGGGCTCAGACTCCCCATCGTCATGGGCGTCGTCAACAGAAGCGTCGGAAGCACCGGTGGGATTTGGGTGGAGTATAACGATTCGATGCCACAGAGAGACTGTGGATGGTTGCAGATGTACGTGGAGACGAATCAGGAGGTCCACGACATGATCCTGCAGGCCTACAAGATTGCGGAGGACAAGCGGGTGCTTCTCCCGATCATGATTTGCAGCGATGGCTTCATACTCTCTCATACGGTAGAGCCAGTGGAACTCGCCGAGCAGGAGGAGGTCGATGAGTTCCTTCCCAAGTATCACGCGGAACACTCATATCTCGACCCGCAGGCACCGGTCGGCTC
>JAGLRN010000116.1 GCA_023136265.1 Thermoplasmata archaeon | reverse complement strand
GTGCCAGGTGACCGTCGTAAGCCCCCTTCTGTTCCGACGGCATTCGACTAAGCGTCCTACCTGCTTTCGCTATTTGGACTTGCTCCGGTGGGGAGTCGCCGTCTCACCAAATCCGCTGGAGACCTCATCGCCTGGCGAATCATCGCATTGTCCAGCGGCTGTGTCGTTTCTGCGCCCTTGCCTGCCCTCTCGGACAACTGGCTTGAACCAGTCCACCTTTTGTTGGAGGGGGGACTTTCCTCAGCGCCCGAAGGCACCGTCAGCCGTCCACGGTCTCCTGACGTATATACAAACGACCCGCTTGGATTTAGTCTTTTCGCGAGGTGACCGATCTCAGGACAGGGATGCTTTCCAGCTTCTCTTCATCGAGCCTCTCCCAGAGGATCCCGTTGGGCTTCTCCCTCCTCTCGCACTCGATGACCTCCCTCCTCGTGACAATGAAATCGATCGGGACATCATGCTCGACCATCGGGATGTCAACGTCAACGACCTGGATCGCGTGGACTGTCGTCAGAATCGGCGTGTCCTCATCGACGATGCCGAACTCCCGCCCGAGGGCGTACTCCAGGTCCGAGTAGCCACCGCCCTTCCCGACCCTCCCGCCTGAGCGGTTCACGGCGACCGAGCCCGCTACGACGATGTCAACAGGATTCATCTCTCGCGGATGCACCGCCCGCCCGTACTTGAACGCGCCTCGGATGGTCGATGCCTTTCGCGGGGACTCGATGTAGTTCGGGTCGACTCGGATGAAGCACTTCTCCTCTCTCAGGCGGGGGACGGCCATGTAGATCGTCTTCCCGCTCCGCAGCGCCATCTCCCTGAGTGGTCTCTGCGGGCTGTCGGGATTGCACTTCACGAACCTAGCTTCCCGCCAGGATTCCAACTCCTCCACCCTCTTGGCGGCCACGTCGGCGCCCTTGAAGTTGGGAATGCGTCCGAGAACCGGGCGGGGGAAGAGAGCGATGTCCTTCTCCTCCATGACGTCCCAGATCATCTCCCGGATCTCGTCCTTGTCCATCGCTCTCACGATGTCAGCTCAACGATCTTCGCGTAGTTGTCCGGGTTCCTCTCGAAGTATGCACGGACGGGTTCCATGATCTCGTTCAGGTGTCTCGTCGTCGCGTTCTTCAGGTCGCTCGGGTGCAGCTCCCTCTCGCCAAAGGCCCCGCTCAGCTCCTCGTAGCTCTTGAAGGAGACGTCCCCGCCGAACTTCTCCTCCCGCTCGACCCTGAACTTCTCGACCGCCGGAAGGATGACCAGCCTGCATATCTCCAGGACGGGGTTGTCGTGAACGTCCCCCTCTGGGCAGAACGCCTTCTTGATCTTCTGCTCCACGACTTCGGGCGTCTCGTGAATGGATATGAACGTCTCCGGCTTGGACTTGCTCATCTTCCCCTCGAAGGAGTCCATGCGCCCGCCGCCCTGCAGGCCCGCCAGAAGCGGCGTGTGTATCGCGACAGGCTTCCTCGCGCCTATCTTCCCCGCCACGTCCCGCAGGAGCATGTGCGCGTGCCTCTGGTCCATCCCGCCCAGGGCTATGTCCAGGTCCAGCTCGACGATGTCGGCGGCCTGCATCGCCGGGTAGATCAGCTTGGACGCGTCCATGTCGGCGTCCTCCTCCTTGCGGCCCATGATCGTCATCGCCCGCCGCATGCGCGACACGGTCGCGTTCTTGGATATGGACAGCACCTTCTGCCAGTACTCCCGCCTGCCCACCAGCTCGTGCGCGAAGAGGAACTCCGTCTTGCCCGGGTCAACGCCGAGCGCGATGAAGCA
>JAGLRN010000115.1 GCA_023136265.1 Thermoplasmata archaeon | reverse complement strand
TGCCAGTCCGCGAGCAGGATCGTCGTGTCCAGACCCGCCTCGGAGAAGTCGATGATCTTGCGCGCCACGACGAAGCCCTGGCCGATGTGCACGATCCCCGAGGGCTCGAACCCAACGTAGGAGCGTATCTTCTCCTTCTCGTCGAGGAGCGACGCTAGCTCCTCCTCCGTGATGATCTCTTCCGCTCCCCTCGAGATGAGGTCGAACCTAGAACCAGCCATGTTATCGTGCAAGAGCAAGGTCGATTTAAGACTTTTCTTCCTCTCCCTTGAGCTTCTTGGCGACGCCTTTGACGAAACCCTTCGTCTTCCTTCCCGCGTCCTTGACAACGGGCTTCGTCTTATCGTAGGCCTTCTCCGTAAGATCCACGGCGCCCTCGATGACCTCGCCTGTCACGCGTCCAGCGTCGCCCACGAACTGCTCCGATTTCGACTTAATCTGGTGCCCGCAGCCGGGACAGAACGCAGCCTTCTCTTCCACCTCAGCTCCGCAATTTGAGCAATGCATTGTATCGAGACATAATCTCGCACGCTCCTAAAGAGTTTTCGCGCGCAGGACCTGGTCTCTGACGAAAGTGTTAATTGGCGGCTCCCGTATTGAACGGTAATGAAGCGGGGCACGGTCCGCACGAAGGCTAGGACAGCAGCCAAGAAGAAGGAGAGGGAGCTCATCGCGAGGGTGAAGAGGCTCCGCGACGGGCCAGACCCCGTGATCCCGGAGTGCGAGGGGGAGTGCAGGAAGTGTCCGTTTGAGAAGTGGAGGGCAAGACTGCTCAAGCAGCTGAAATACAAGGACAACAAGAAGAAGCTGAGCGGGCTCGCCAACCTCGGGCCGGACTTCTCGAAGGCGTACGCGGCCGCCCTGCTGCTTGCGACGCAGGACAAGGCGCCCTATCTGGCTGTCGCACGCGTGGGCAACAAGGACCTGGCGTACGCGCAGCGGGGGAAGGCGAAGAAGGAGATGCTGATAGGGTTCCAGCACTATCACGATCCCGATGCGAGACTGCTGGCGGTGGCAGACATCGCGCGCAAGAACGGGCTGTACATATTCTCGATGAAGGACAAGATGGTCTGCACGGGGACGAGCGGGAAGCCACCGGAGGAGTACGTGACGGAGACCGTCGGCAGGATGAGGTATCCCTTCCACAAGACGGCGAACGGCTACGCGGCCCTGGACCCCGCGGACGACACCGTCCTGGAGGTCCGCTGGATCGCCGCCAAGATCTCGCTGAAGGTCTCCCGCCACAGGTCCAGCACGAGGCGGAACATCGCGAGCGTCATTCTGAACAGGATGCTCCATCCGCAGAGCGCCAAGATACTGGGCGTGCGGGTCCAGCCAGGGTTCCAGCATTCCAGCGGAGGCGAGGACTGCCCGCTCAACAAGCTCACGAAGGTGAGCGCCCATTGGAAGACGGAGTACACGGCCGGGCGCGTGTCGGACAGGGAGCTCATCGACAAGCACGTGGAGGACGTGCGGGAGAAGGCGGAGGCGGTGGAGAGGCGGATCTTCGCGGTGGGGATGAACTGCTTCGACGACGATTCGGAGGCTTTCATCGAGTCGCTCAGGCCGAACAAGGTCGAGCGGGAGGCGCTCAAGGCCCTTCTCGACAACCTGGAGGTGGACGTCATCCTGGACGAGGCCACGCCCGCCAAGGTCCTGGACATGTACTGGAAGGAGGCGGGGCTGGAGGCGCTCAAGGCCGTGCTCGATGACGAGGATGCCGCCGAGAAGTTCTACGAGAGGTCGCTGGAGTCGAAGGAGATGCCGTCGCGGTTCGTGCGGGAGGCCTTTCGGTCCGCTCAGCGCGAGAGGATACTGGCGGACCTGCCGGAGTACGAGAGGCTCTCTCCGGTTGCGAAATTCTGCGACCGCGTCGCCCGCATCCATAGGACGAAGGGCTCGGAAGCTGCTGCAATGGAGATACGAAGGAACCAGTCCAGGAAGAAGGAGTTCAAGGCACTGGAGTACGCTTTCCTTCTCGCTCTCGGCGCGGGCAGGGGCGAGGAGTGGAGGTACACGGAGGACGAGCGGGGATTCGGCGTTCATCTGAAATCGCTTGCAGAGACCTTGCTCAACGCCAAGCCCGAGGGATATGACGCTTCGTTGAGGACCCTGATAACCGCGAGCGGGCATTCCTTCTAGCGCTGATGGACCTCGCTGACACTGGCTATTCCTTATCTGCCGTGTAGCCCACGAGTAAGAGAAGAAGACTCACAGGAAAGAGAATCGCAGCAGCAAACATCATTGCTGAATTCTTTGGTTCGGGGAACCAAGCAAGAAAGAGGAGACCGAATGTTATCAGGTTCAGGAATAGCCCAACAAAGAAAGCTGTGCTTCTCAATCAAACCCTCTCCACCAGATGAGCGAAGTAGGAGATTGCCACGTAAGAACCTTCCGGCCGGGGGGATCTCACGGGTCCAGACTCCCTTTGGAGAGCTATCGGATTTCCGCGTCCACGACAACGTGATAGACGTTTGGCGAATACGATTTGATTCTCCTGACAACAGCATTCTCAACTCTGCGACCTTCTTCGAGTGCCTCTTCCTTGAGAATCCTGATCGGTCTTTCTGCCATCTCATCCTTGTGACATGCGTCATGATAGTGGAGGAGCCCCTTCTCGCCAACGACCCTCATTGCCTTTCCCAAGTACTTCTTACCCCAGAGGTAACCCATGATCACCCGGTCAGCAATCCCTTCAGGCGCAACCTCCCTGCAGTCACCGAGGAGCGGTTCAATCGAGTCGATCCGATTCACGCGGATGTTCTCCTCCAGATAGCCGAAGGCAACCTGGTTGATCTCGCAGGCGTAGACCTTTCTCGGCTTGGAGTGAACGGCGATGGGCAGTGAGAAGTACCCGATGCCCGCGAACATGTCCACGACCGTCTCGCCTGGCCTGCAAATCCTCGCCATCCTCATCCGCTCGTGTATGTTCCCGGAAGAGAACATGATCCGCATGACATCCAGCTTGAAGAGCACGCTGTTCTCCTTGTGAACGGTGGTGGTCTCCTCGCCCAGTATCAGTCTGAGGTCTGGTTCCCTGAACTCCCCGCCAATGCCGCGCACGTCTTCGAGGACGGACTTGGCTCCCAGAACACTCGCATAGGCCTCCGCGATTGCCTGCTTGTATTCGGAAAGCAAGGGATCGAGCTTCAGGACGAGCACGTCCCCGATGAGCTCCCACCTTCGCGGGAGCTTCTCCTTGGCGGGAGCAGGGATGTCGAGTTTGCTCGCGATTATCTCGAACGGTGTCTCCCGTTCCTTGATGAGGGGAAAGGAGGGCGTCTCCACGGTCTCGCCCTCGATGCCTGGGAGTTCGAAGTCATCTCGCAGAAGGGGGATCATCACGGCACCCTCCCGCTCAACTATCCTCCTCGTCCTGTCCACTGCTCCGATCTCCCGCAGGAACAACCTGGCCTCCTCCGCCACCTCCCGCTCGACTCGAAGTGCCCGCACAGCACGGGAATCGGACCTCCCTGATATAGGATTGCCGTCCCGCTCACGGGGATTGCTGTCAGAAGGGCGGTGACCCTGCCGCGGTGAGAGCTGTGCGAGCGAGGTTCCGGTCACTATCCCGTGTAGAACAGGTCTATGGCGCCGAATATGCCCACCAGGATGATCTGCACGGCAATTGCCGCGAGTATGAGACCCATTATCCTCGAGAATGCCAGTGCGCCTATCCGTCCCATCCTCCTCGTGATCCTGCCGCTGTAGAGAAGCAGGACGTATGAGGCTGCCATCGTTGCCATGATGGCCGCCAGTATCACCGCCGCCCCGACAATGTCCAGGCGGGGGGACGAGACCTCGGCCATGAACACCATCACCGTCGTTATCGACCCAGGTCCTGCGAACATCGGGACCCCCAGCGGGACCGCCCCCACCGCCTCCTTCTCGAGGGCCTCGGACCTGTCCCTGTCCGTGAGCTTCGTGCCCGGCCTGCCTCCCCAGACCATGACGAACGCAATCGAGAAGAGGAGAATCCCGCCAGCGATCCTGAAGGCCGGAATCGACGTGTGGAAGACCATGAATATGTAGTTGCCCAGAAGGGCGAAGACGAGGAGCGTCACCGAGGCGACCAGTATGACCTTGTTTATCACTTTCCTCTTGAGCTCTGGAGTGTACCCCTCCGTGAGCGCGACGAAGAACGTGAGATTGCCCACTGGGTTGACTATGGCGAATATCGCTGCGAAGGCCGAGAGGGCGAAGTCCATGATTGCGGGGGACTCACTTCCATCCACCTATTTAAGAGTGACACAGGCGAGCGGCCTTTCACAAACTATTTGTGCAAAGAAATATTACCGAGTTCAGATGCGCCTCCAGGCTGTCGTGCTTTTACTCTCGATGATGCTACTACTCCCATACGTAGCGGCAGCGGACGATCCGACGCGCGTCGATCGCGTGAACAAGCTCCTGTCCAACTTCAGCACGCCCCAGCTCGCACCTGGGGAGTCGGGCACGTTCAGCTTCGATGTCGTCAACACGAACGAGAACAACATGACCAACGTCTCGCTGACGATGAGCATCTACATGTTCGCGACGGCGGAGGAGTCGAAGATCGTGGACGACAGCTGGAGCACGCCACTCATACGAAACAATCAGGAGCAGACGTTCACGTTCCCGCCCTTCGACGTCAACGGCACTCTGGCGGAGAACAACACCAGCACGGTCAGCGTGGAGATCGTCACGTCCGTGCACACGACCCGCGGCGGCGTCTTCGACCAGGGGACATACTTCGTGCGCTTCCGGATGCAGTTCGACTACGTCAACGAGTCCGGCCCGGGGAGCTACGAGATGGCATCGAGGGGCTACTTCACCGACCAGCAGTGGGAGGACGCCACGAACGACACGAACGTGGCGAACTGCACCCTCGCGGACAGGAAGGGGGACATTTGCTTCACCTACCTGGGCGTGGACGGCATCATACCCGACTCAAGCTTCGGCGTCAAGGAGCCCATGCCCATGTGGCCCTTCTACCTGTTCGTCGTCCTGGCGGCGTTCTTCCTCTTCCTGGCGTTGATGTTCTACCTGGAGGAGAACCCGGGCACTTGGCCCTGGATGGAGCGGAAGTGGAGGCGCTTCCGCGGGCTGTGGAGGCAGAAGTTTCAGAAGCCCAAGAGACCGAAGAAGTGAAAGCTTTATAGCCACGCCTACATTCTACCAGCCAATGGAAGAAGAGGGCGCGGGCTTCCCGCGAGGGGTCGCCGTGGCATTCTACGCCTTTCTGCTAATCCTGGGGATATTCTTCTACCTCGCGTGGGGCATAGTGTTCGGTAGCTGGGACGTCACCCGTCCCGAGAACGTAGGCGTCTACGCCCTCACGGTCATCCTCGTGGGGTTCGGCATAATCGGCATCCTGCTCTACTCCAGGCGCTAGTACGTCCGAGCCGCGTACGCCGCTGTTTTTGCTGGTTTTCCGCACACGACGCAGTCGCCCTCGAACTCCTCGCCGTCGTAGAGCGTGCCGAGGACGGACATGTCCGTGACGTCCTCGATCTCGTGCCCGCAGGACTCCTCCCCGCACCATCCCACGCGGTTTATCCCGGCCTTCGCGTCCTTCAGGTCCTCGATCGTACGGATGCCCTTCGCGAGCTCGTCCGAGGCGCGTTCCCATAGCTCGTTCTGGATGCTTTCCAGGAGCTTCTTGACCGTCACGGTCAGATCCCCCTGCGAGACCGTCTCCTTCTCCATGCTGTGCCTCTGCACGAGCGTCACGGTCCCGTCCTTCATCTCGTTCGAGCCGAACTCGATCCTGAGCGGGACGCCCTTCCTCTCCCACTCGTAGAACTTCGCACCGGGCCTTATGTCACGGTCATCGACATCCGTGCGGACCCCGCATCCGAGGAGCTGCATGTTCAGGTCCCTCGCGCCGGCCAGTATCTCCTCCTGCGAGCCCTTCTCCGGGATGGGCACGATTATCGCCTGGATCGGCGCTATCTTCGGCGGGAGGATTACCCCGCGGTCGTCCCCGTGGATCGCGATGACACCGCCGAGGAGCCGCTCGGAGAGCCCGAAGGTCGTCTGGTGCACGTACTTGTGCTCCCCGCTCTCGTCCTCGTACTTGATGTCGTATGCCCGCGAGAAGTTGTCCTTGTACTGGTGGATCCCGCCGTTCTGGATCGCCCTGCCCGTTGGCATGAGCGAGTCCACGGCCACCGTGTAGTCCGCACCCGCGAACTTGTCCCAGTCCGGGCGCTTCATCTTCAGGTAGGGGACGCAGAACGTCCGCGCGAGGCTGTCCATTATCTCGAGGTTCTCCTTGATCTGGTCCTCGGCCTCCTCGTACGTGGCGTGGCACGTGTGCGACTCGAAGAAGTGTATCTCCCGCACGCGGATGAACGTCCTCGTCTGCTTCGTCTCGTAGCGGTAGACCTCGACTATCTGGTACGTCTTCAGCGGGAGGTCGGCGTGCGACCTTATCCACAGGTTGAACATCGGGTACATCGCCGTCTCGCTGGTCGGCCTGAGCAGCAGGCGGACATCGAGCGGGTTGAGCCCGGCGTGCGTTATCCAGTAGACGCCCTCCTCGAAACCCTTTATGTGCTGGGCCTCCTTGGCGAACTCCCCCTCGGGAACGAGCACGGGAAAGTGGACCTCGCCGTGGTCCGTCCTGTCAAGCTCGGCGCGGATGAACCCGTCCATGCGGGTCATGATCTTCCAGCCGTAGGGCGTCCAGACGTTCATCCCCTTTATCGGGTACCGCTTGTCGCAGATCTCCGCGTTCTGGATGACCTCGTCGTACCACTCGCTGAACTCGTCTCTCTTTCTCATGGGCTGCCCTCACAAAGCGCACGCTGTTTAAATGGATTTTGGTGCAGGTCCGAAATATGGGAGAGGTGTGGGGCTAGACCTTAGCTCCACACATGAAGCACTCTGCGTCGTCGGCTGCCAGGACCGTCCCGCAGTTGGCGCACTCCTTCAT
>JAGLRN010000114.1 GCA_023136265.1 Thermoplasmata archaeon | reverse complement strand
AATCCAGCCTCCCGCCGAAGAGATAGATGGCGTGGTCGTTGGCGCTGTAGGCCATCGAATGGCCGCTTCTTGGACCGGGATCGTCTCCGCCTGCTGGAGGCAGCTGACTCCACGTCTTGGACGAGAAGTTGAACGCCCACGAATCGTTGAGATAGGTATTCCCATGCTTTCCTCCGTAGAGAACCGCGGAATCGTCGCTCGGGATGTAGACCATGGCGCTCTCCCCTCTGCTCACTGGCGCCGGAGAAAGGCCGTCGAGCTTCGACCAGTTCCCTGAGACAGGATCGAAAAGCCAGGTCTGGACGTGATCTGTTGTCAGCCCGTTTCCACCGCTGACGAGCAACACCTTGCCCGATACTGGACTGTAGGCCATGACGTGCCTGTCCTGCGGCAAGGGTCTCTTCATTGGAAATTCTCGCGCCCACTCGTCTGAGCTGGCGTTGTAGAACCAGGACTCATCGTCCTTCCAGATGGCCGAGAAAGCGTAAAGACTGCCATCCTCGGTTCCCACAAAAACCCTCTCATGGGTGCTCACTCCGGTGTTGCCGTCGGCATAGACAGCTATCGACGTTATCTTGCTGTCGAGGGTTGTCTGCGAGACGTTCTTTCCAATGGGAATCTGGGAGGACTTGTCAAGGGGGTTCAGTTCGCCCCATCCTGGCTCCCTCAACTGGTAGAACTCTCCGCTTTCGGTTCCGAAGTAGAGGATCCAGTGAGTGGTAGCCGGATTGTCGACAGCGCCGTAATTGCTGATCACTGGCCCTGCCGTCACCACGGAGTCCGCACCGAAACAGCACACCTTGTTGTTGCTGTTCCCTCTGAACCACGCCATCCGACCAGTAGAAGGACGCAGGGCTATGATCTTCTCGCCTGAGGCAAAATAGACTCTATCTACGACTGGATCAAGAGCCGAGGGTTCCAGTCTGAACGCAACAGACTGGTTGATGGGATCTCCAGCATTGAACAGACTAGTTGACGTGTTCACAAACCAGTACTGGTCCACACTAATCAGATCTTCCTCAGGGGCTCTCCAGTTAATCGGATCCACCAAATTCAGAGCGGGAGTGATCAGAGCAATCACAATGAAGAATGCCAGAATACCAAGCCCAACGAGCCCTATCCTGCTCGCCTTGAACAGATCCCAGTTCGTCTTGAACGCCTTGTAGTAGCCCTTGAACTTCTCATGCATTCTCTTGCTCGACACCATGTTACAACCTCACCCTGGGATCAAGATATGCGTAAAGCACATCGGCCGCCACATTCGCTATGACAGTCATGATGGCCAGAAGGAAGAAGGTCCCCTGCACAGCCGGATAGTCCTGTTGTATCGTGGATGTCACAAGGAAGTACCCCATTCCTGGCCACGAGAAGATCGTCTCGGTGAGAACGCCTCCGCTAATGACGCCGCCAACGCCTAGAGCGATGACCGTGGCGACCGGGAGAAGGGCGTTCCTCGCGGCGTGCTTATACATCACGTCTCTCTCGCTGAGGCCCTTGGCCTTGGCGGTCAGGATGTAGTCCTCCCCGAGGACCTCGAGCATGGAGTTTCTCATCAGAAGCACATATCCCGCCAGACTGACCATCATCAGTGTGACCAGAGGAAGCGTCATGTGCCAAAGGATGTCGGCGATGTACGCAAGCCCGCCCAAAGGTTTTCCTTGAGCGTCTATGCCTCCTATCCCCCCCAGCGGAAACCATTGGAGCATGAAGCCGAATCCCCACAGAAGTATGAGTCCGAACCAGAACAGAGGCATGGAATAGAAGAAGAGACTGACAACAATGGCGGACATCTCCAATGCGGATCCTCTCCGCCACGCCAGGATGGCTCCTACGCCGATGCCCAGCAACGCCGAGAGGGCGAGCGCGGTCCCGAACAGGAGAACCGTGGCGGGTGCTCTCTGCTCAATCTCAGTCCACACAGGTCTCTTCGAGAAGAAGGAAATACCGAAGTCGCCCGTTATCATATCCGTAAAGTATTCCCAGAACTGCTCCCAAACAGGCCGTTCGACCACTATCGTCGGATGGAGCATGCTGTTTGGGGGGATGAGCACAATGACTTCTCCAGCCGGTGACATGAGGTATACGACCAGGCCAGAATCGGCTACCGCCCTGAGCTTGCCATCTGCATCGACCTTGATGGCAATGGTCAGCTCGCCGATAGTCTCCGCGAATACGTTCCGAGATGTGAACAGCCCTCCTTCGCTCTCCACGAGTTCGAACGGCGCGATGTCGCTTGGGTTCACGGCATAGCCATGCTCAACCGTTTCGGTCTCATGCAAGTCCCAGTCGTAGACCGACAACTCCATCCTGTAAAACCCCGCCTGGTCCGTGTCGAGGGTTGTAGTGTACCTCCCCCAGCTCGTGCTCCCACCGATTTGAGTGCCGCTACCCATCAGATCGAACTGCTCCGTCTGGTTCAGGTCCTCGTTCCTCATCAGGGTCATGTTGACATTCCTGTTCATGTTCCCTGCTAGTGACTTTACGTCAAACGTGAAGTTGACCGTATCTCCCACCGTGATGTTGCCCGTCGGCGCGACGCCGTACGTCATGTTCCAGATGACCATGGGATCCCTGCTGGGGAAGTACCGTTCCTCCTTCACATAAGACGAGTAAAGCGTGATGTTGTAGAGCCCTGGAGGATCGACAATTCCTGTGGAGTTGACCTCCACCCTAATCCCATAGGCACCGACTTCGAAGGTGTTGAACGACCCGGTACGATAGACTCCTGGAGCAGTCACCTCCTTCGAGAATCCGAAATCGACGAGGAGCCTGTCCCTGACTTCTGGCGTCTGACCGGGCTCGATGAAGAACCTTGTCGGGTCCCCGGGCATCATCCTGAAGATAATGAACAGGAGAATGAGTATGATCACAAGGGTAATCACCGTGTGCAAGGCCCTCCTGATGAGGAAGCTTCTCAGTCTCATAAGAACTACCGACCCGAACAATACTTCATCTGATATTTAACGTCATTTGTACGGCGTTTTGTGGCCAGTAGGCTCGCCGAAGTCTCGTTTCTGGAAATAAAGAAAGAAAGGGAAGGGTGAGAAGGGGTTACCTTCTCTTCGTTCCTCGGAACACTGCAAAGCTCACTGCCACCAGTGCGATGACTGCGATCGTCGCCACCACGTCGAGAGCTGGAACCTCTGTCTCCGTGCCGCCGCCTCCGCCGCCTGCGGTCGGTGACAGTACGGTGATCTCCTTGGTGTCCAGTGCGGATATGTATCCTGCTAGAGTGACGTTGACGATCAGGTCGAAGGACTGAGATTCCAAGTCCCCGGCCAACTCGGCGGGTGCTGTGAAGACGACCGTGCCGATGGTTCCATCACTGGTGGTACCGTGGTCTGGAGTCAACGTAGGCCCTGATGGTATCGTCGTGAGGTTCACAGAGGCTCCGTCCACGGCAAAGCCGTCCTGGTCGGTGACCATGACGTCAATAGGCATCGCGTCTCCCTCTTCAAGAGCGAAGAAGGACGGTTCGACAAGCACTGACAAGAACTGCGTACCTGGGGGTTGGACCTTCACCCGGGAGAACTGCATGCTCGAAGCTGGATAGGTACCGAAGTCGAGAGCCTGCGCAGAGACGAAGACTTCCGTCTCGGTTCCAACTGTGGGTGCGATGTAGTTCACGAGCAGCTGTCCGTTGATGTTCGTTGTTCCGTTGACGGTCGTTCCGGATTCGCCCAGGGGGATGCTCAGACTGCCGAGATCCCCGGAACCGGTCAGGGTCATCTGGACGGGCGCGTCTGTGATTGTGTTTCCATCGGGGTCTCTGACCGTCGCCACGACGCTTTCAGTCGAGCCGGAAGCAACAGCGGACTTCAGCACTGGTGGGGATATCGTGAGCGCGTCTGGGGACGGGGGATGAATCCCTATCCTCGACCAGAAC
>JAGLRN010000113.1 GCA_023136265.1 Thermoplasmata archaeon | reverse complement strand
GTTTATCTGAGCATCTCTGTTATCCAAGAGCGAGGATGGTCGTGGAAAACAAGCGGGTCTTGGTGGCCGTAGCAGTGGTGATCGCTGTGACGGTCCTCTCCGTCGCACTGTGGGAACTCGTCGTGCGCGACATGTTCGCGGACGAGTCCACAGAGTACTCGATAACGATCAGCTATGAAGGGACGGAGAGGGAGAGGATACGGATGTCCGAGCTCGAAGATCTGCCCGAGTACTCGTACGAGGATGTCCTCGGGTCGGGTACGAACGACAGCGGTCCGCTCGTGAGGGACGTCATCCTGCTGAGGATCGATTCATCGGAGCTGAGCAACGACACGATGATAAGGTTCGAGAGCTCCCTCACGTTGCAGAAGAGGACCCTCAGCTGGGCGGAGCTGGCCAACGAGTCGAACATATACATCCTCGACTTCACGAAGCGCGGGACGGTCAAGTTCACATCCCCCGACACGCCCAAGAACCAAAGGGTTAAGGACGTCACAAACATTCAAGTGGGAGTCTGATGCACGAGGAAAGCGTGAGCGACCAGTACATCTGGAAGAGACTCTTTGGCCCAGAGCACATAAGGACATTCGCTCTCAGCTGGATCGTCATCCTGCAGGTCTCCCTGCTGCTGGTTCTCGTCAAGGCGTACATGAGAGTGCCCCTGCACATTCCCGGGCACAGCGCCCTCTACATGCTTCCGATACTGATTCTTGGAAAGCTCGGCGCGCGGTGGAAATACTCGGGCACGGGGATAGGACTCACCTCAGGCGTCTTCGCCGTGGGCTTCGGAATCATGGGCGGGCCGCTTCTCGCGTTCTCGCGGCTCCTGATCATGGGTGTGATGGTCGACGTCGTCTTTGCTAGGTCGGACCATCTGAGCCTGCTCCCGTTCCTCCTCTGCGGGGCGCTCGCGAACGTGACCAAGGTCCTTGTGGGTTGGACGGTGGCGTCGGCGGTCGGCATACCTGTATTCTTCATCCAGGCGGGGATGACGTTCTCGGTGACGACGCACATCTTCTTCGGGGTCTTGGGCGGGCTGGCGGCCTTCGGCGTCGCCAGAGCTTCAGCAGGAGTCAAGCGCAGGCTTGCTCCGGGTCGATGACAACCGTTTTCTAAGCGACTGTTCATAGGTTCAGAGGTGACGTTCCAATTCATCGACGACCTGGACAGGATCAGAGAGGCTCACACGCGAGATGAGCGGTTCATCGTCGTTTTCTCGGTCGAGGATGCAAACAAGATTCAACGACTGGGGGAGTTCGTGGACAAGCTCGACCTCTTCGCTCCCTTGGCGGGGAAGAGCTGCTTCCTCAAGCCCAACATGGTGTCCTCCGAGCACTACCCGACGACGACGGATGCAGAGGTTCTCCGATTCGTTCTCGAAAGACTGAAGGGGACCTGCTCGAAGGTCGCGGTGGGAGATTCCCCTGCACAGGGCAAAATGGACATGTACGAGCATCCTGTGGCGAAGGTGTGCGAGGAGCTCGGTGTCGAGTTCCTCGATCTCAGGGGCACGAAGACGAGGCTCATGGGGAAGAACCCCATTCACGATTACCCGCTCGAGTTCGAGAGCATCGTCTCGCTCCCGGTCCTGAAAGAGCACTTCGTCTGCGGGATGACGTTCGCGCTCAAGAACAACTTCGGTCTCACCAGACGGAACATCAGAATGAGATTGCACATGCAACCCAAGAAGCTGGACAAGGTCATCGCGCAGCTGCACGGTGAGTATCCCGTGGGTCTCGTAATCGGTGACGCGTGCAGGACGATGAAGAAGGCTCAAGAGAGGAGGTGGGGTGGCATTGAGGAAAGCCTCGGGCTGTTCTTACTGAGCAACGCGCCCCTTGAGGTTGATCTACTCGCGTGGAAGATCTTCCCGGGGAAGAAGGTCAGGCATCTCGAGTTCGCGAGGGAGATGTACGGGGAGAAGGACGCGATTGTGTGGGTGGAGGAAGACGTCAAGCGCGTGTTCTCCTAGGCCTCGGATGAGGTCTGCTCACTTCCTTTGCGAACACTCTGAAGTAGAAGACGCAGGCGAAGATGGTGCCGGGAAGGAGATAGGTCCAGCCGAGGGAGATGTACGCACCGTACTGAAACATCGCGTTGAAGTAGGTGACGAGAATGATGATCCCGCTCAGGGAGTAGAAGAAGCCCGCCACGCCGGCCTCTGGGTTCGACTTCCGCTTGATCATGTATGCGAAGTAGCATGCGCCCATCCCCGCCAAGCTCAGGCCGAGCAGTGCCGGGCTGAGGAGGAAGGCGTAGAGCAGAAGGTCGCCTGAGAAGTACCAGATCAGCGGGAATGAGACGGCGGCGAGGACGGATGTAAAGAAGATGCCGTGCCCCCTCGTGAAGAAGGGCCTGGGGCCGAGGAACGCGAGGGCGTTCGCGACGAGCCCGACAAGGAAGATGGATAGGATGTCGGCGGACAGCCATATGGCATGGGAGCTGTTCCAGGGGCTCTCGTTCCCCTTCATCGTGCCTAGTGCGCAGGCGATTGCCATTATCGCCGAGCCGATGATGCCCGCCGCTACGAAGAACATCCAGTTCGAGTTGGACTTCGAGCTCAGGGGAACCACTCTGTCAGTGCCGTGATTCTCCACCATGATTAGGTTTTCGGAGTGGTTATCAACGCGCAAGCAAAATCTGGTTATCAACCGAAACCGTATAGGATGGATGCGAGCCAGAGCATCCAGAGGAATCCTAGTATCAGGCCCAGGATCCCGAGCACTAGCCCGGTGGCGCCGTGTGTCTCCTTGCGCACAACGGCGACTGAACCGAGCGGGATAGCAATGAGTGCGAAGATCACGCCCACGATAGGAAGGTACATGCCCAGAATGCCTGAGGTGACTGACGCGATTCCACAAATCAGAGCGGCAGTGCCGAAGGGCGATGGAGGGATTTCAGTTGGTTGCAGGAGCGCGTGCGGCGCACGATAAAAAACGGAAGGGACTAATTGGGTAGCAGGATACGCTGGTTCGGGTGGGTCACGACTCGTGTAACGTTGCGCCCTGTAGCTCGCCGGCGGCTGCAGATACTGCGTCGAGAACTGGGGCACAAGGGACTTCCCGCACCTCGGACAGGCCGATGCATTCTCCGACGACTCCCTTCCGCAGTGCTGACATATCAGCAACGCATTCCTCCGAATGAAACAACGATTCCCGTGTACTTAAGCTGACCGCTATGGGAACAGCGTGCCGCCCGCAGCCACACCGAAATCGAAGATCGGGCCCACAAGTATCGCGGCGATGGCTATCCCCGCCAGAGCGATCATTATGGAGGCGAACACGGGACCGGGCACGGTTATCCGCGCTTCCTCCTCGCCCTCGAGCACGTACATGGCCTTGACGATCCTGAAGTAGTAGTAGACGGAGATTGCGCTGTTCAGGACGCCCGCTACGGCCAACCAGATGAACCAGTCCCCAGCGTCGACCGCCGATGAGAACAGGAAGAACTTGCTGAAGAAGCCCACGAGCGGCGGTATTCCCGCCAAGGACAGCAGAATCAACGTCAGGGACAGCGACAGGAAGGGCGACCGTTTCCACAGCCCCCTGTAGTCGGATATCTTCTCGCCGACGCCCAGGTGGCTCGCGGCGGCGACTATGATGAATGCCCCGCCCGCCATGAGCGAGTGCGTTAGTATGTGGTACAAGCTCCCCGAGACCGCGTACCGGGCGAGGTCGGGGTTCGTGGAGCCCAGCGAGGCGACCGTGATGCCGATGAGTATGTAGCCCGCCTGGGCGATGCTGGAGTACGCGAGCAAACGCTTGATGTTCGTCTGCGAGATAGCCAGCACGTTGCCTACGGTCATGGTGACGATCGCCAGAAGACCTAATATCATCGCCCAGTCCATCCGGACGAGGAGGAGCATGACGAGGAAGATCTTCATGTAGGCAGCGAAGCCGGCCTTCTTGGAGCCAGCCGCGATGAGCGCCGTGATCGTCGTCGGGCTGCCCTCGTAAACGTCCGGTGCCCACATATGGAACGGGAACATCGTTATCTTGAACCCGAAGCCTGCGAGGAGGAGGATGACCGCCAGCAGGATGGTCGGGTGGAATGTCGCGAGTCCCGCATCGAGGGCCAACTTCAGCGAGGCCAGGTCAGTGGTCGCGCCCGTCGTCATCCCGCTCACGCCGTAGATGAGCGATATCCCAAAGAGAATGACCGCCGACGACACAGCGCCCATGAGGAAGAACTTCAGCGCTGCCTCCGTGGACCGCTCGTCCTTCTTCGCGAACGCGACAAGACCGTACATGGATATGCTCGCGAACTCGAACGCCAGATAGAGGACGATGAGGTCCGTCGCGCAGGCGATGAGCATCATGCCGGATATCGAGAGCAGCGTGAGAGCGTAGTACTCCGGATGGTTCTTCTCCTTCGCGATCGTCGTTATGGACGCCGAGACGACCATGAGACCGACGACGTTGAAGACGAGGAAGAAGAACATGGCCAGCTTGTCGACCTTCAGGTGGAAGTTCTCGATCAGCGGCGAGGACACGTTCCACAGGTCCAGGCCGATGAGCGATGACCACGAGACCCCCATCATGTCCACCGTCAGAAGGAGCGAGATGGCGAGCCAGGCCAGCGAGAGGTATCCGAGCGCTGCGACATTCTTCTTCACCACGAAGCCGAGGGCGAGGTTGATGAACGCGCCCACGATGAGAACTATCACGGGCAGCAGGAGGAAGTAGGGTTCCGTCATACTAGACCTCCCACCCAGCTGTGTATTGGGTCAAACAGGAGATAGGGCAGGATCCCGAGCAGGGCGATGAAGAAAATGAGAACCGCGAGAGGCAATATCTCGAACGAGTGCAGGTCCTTCATCTCTCCCGCGTCCTCCTCCTCGGGACCGAACATGGCGCGCTGCATGGCGAACAGGTAGTAGCCAGCGGTGATTACGATCGCGATTGCGGGGATGAGGACCCACAGGCCGGAGCCGAAGTAGGCTTCGAAGCCCTGGTAGACACCCAGGAAGACCGAGAACTCGGCAACGAAACCAACTAGCCCTGGAAGGCCGAGGGACGCCATGAAGGCGACCATCATGAAGCCTGCGGTGTTAGGTATCCTTTTTGCCGCACCGTGCAGCTTGGAGATTAAGCGGGTGCCGACGTTGTGACCGAGAGCTCCCGCTATCATGAACAGCGCGGCGGAGATCAGACCGTGCGCGAAGAGCTGGAAGACGGCTCCCGTCATGGCGAGATTCGCATCGACGCCCGCTCGAGCACCCAGAACAGCGGCGGCAATACCCAGCGTCACGAAGCCCATATGGCTCACGCTCGAGAATGCCACAAGACGCTTGAAATCGTCCTGAGCCAGACAGACGAATGCGCCGTAGACTATGCTGACTATCCCGATGACTGCAACGAGGAGGTACATGCCGTCGGAGACGCCCAAAGCTCCGTCCGAGAAATCGGTTAGCAGCTGCACGTTGAACCTCAAGAGACCGTAACCGCCCATTTTCAGCAGGACTCCGGCGAGGAGGACGGAACCTGCCGTCGGGGCCTCGACATGCGCATCCGGCAACCAGGTATGCAGGGGGACCATGGGAAGCTTCGTGCCGAACCCGAGAAGCAGCGCGAAGAACAGTAGGTCCGTGTACAGTCCTGGCGGGATCACCTGTCCTTGATCCATGATTTCAACAATGCTGAACGTTCCGGACATCCAGTAGAAGACGAGTACCCCTAGCAGCACGAGCAGGCTCGCGGCCTGCGTGAAGAGGAAGAACTTCATGGATGCGTACTTCTTCTTGGGACCGCCCCAGACGGCGATCAGGAAGTACATCGGCACGAGGCCGCCCTCCCAGAAGACGAAGAACAGGAACAGGTCGAGCGAGACGAAGACGCCCGCTACGGTCGCCTGCATGAACAGGAGCATCGCGAAGAACTCCTTCGTCCTGTGCTTCTCGCCCCAGGAGAATATCATGCCGAGCGTCGTGAGGAGCGATGTCAGGAAGACGAGCGGGCCCGAGAGCTGGTCCACGCCGAACTCGAAGGATATGCCCGCCTGGGGGATCCATTCCGCTTTCTCGTAGGCGAGGAACTCTTGTCCGCCAGCGGATATGGACGTTAGCTCGACGCTCCCCGGTGCGACGATGCCGAGCAGGAGTATGGTGGAGAGCGCCAGCGGCACGAGGGAGAGCAGGACCGCGAACCACTTCGTCCCCCTGTCGCCCGCGGGGAAGAGGTAGATCAGCAGTGTGCCCAGGAGGGATACTATAAGGATCGACGAGATGATTGGGAAATCGATCAGCATCTACGGACCTCCCAGCAGACCTGTGAGCCCTTGGGCATGCGGCCATATCACACCCACGACGGGCGTCGGATAGAGCCCGAATAGGATGATCATGAACGTGAGTATCGCGAGCGGGATGACCTCGTGGCGGGGGATGTCCACCACGTTCTTGAGCGATTCCTTCAGCTCCCCGAGCGTCACCTTGTGGAGCGTCCAGAGGTAATATGCGGCGGTCACGATTATGCCGAGCAGGGGAATGATGATCAGCTTGCCCATCTCGATCGCGTTGAACATCTTGTACGTTCCCAGGAACACGAGGAACTCGCTCACGAAGCCGTTGAGACCGGGCATCCCCATCGAGGCGAAGAAGCCTATGATGAGGATGAGAGAGAACTTGGGCATCACCTTCGCCAGACCGCTGAGCCGCGGGATCTCCCTCGTTCCCGTGGCATGTTTGACCGAACCGGCGAGCATGAAGAGGACGGCCGTTATGAGGCCATGGTTGAACATCTGGAAGATGCCTCCTGCGATGCCCGCCTCCGTCATGGTGGCCGCGCCCAAGAGGACGAAGCCCATGTGGCTGATGGATGAGTACGCGACGAGGCGCTTGAGATCGGTCTGAGCTAAACAGATGAACGCCGCATAGACGATGGACACGATTCCGAACACAGCTAGGAGCCACCACAGCTCTTTCGTCGCCTCCGGTAAGATGCCCAGCGATATCCTGAATATGCCGTAACCGCCCATCTTCAACAGCAGGCCTGCCAGGATCACCGAGCCCGCCGTGGGCGCTTCCACGTGCGCGTCGGGCAGCCATGTGTGGAA
>JAGLRN010000112.1 GCA_023136265.1 Thermoplasmata archaeon | reverse complement strand
ACGAGGCATTTCTGTCTTTTCAGGAACTAGGCGTCAGTGTCCACCCAGATCGTCAAGGGCTTCTCGATTTGCACGAACGCTCCCTCGGTTGTTCCAGTGACCTCTGTCCTGTAGTTCCCGTGAGGAACGGGAGAGCTGGGGAAGAACAGGATGAGAGAGACCGTCGTGTTCGTGGTGGCATTGAGTGTGAAACTGATCGTTGAGTTAACGGCTATCTCGGGGAAGTCTGGGAGAGCGATCCAGGCCATCATTCCGCTCCAGGCAACGGTCGCGTTCAGCGTTAAGTCGAGGTGCTTGTTGCCCGTGTTGTTCATGATGAACTCGTACGTGCAGTTCGTTCCCGTTGGGACGGCGTTGCATGACAGCTCGCTCATGTTGACGTCCACGCGAACGATCTCTTGGGTCTGGTCCACGAAATCGCGGAACTCGAAGTCGTACTCCGAGGGAATCTCCTGCATCGGCACGAGAACGAACGTCATGAAGAAGACGACGACGGTGAACCCGCCCACGAGCTTCCTCTTGAGGTCCAGTGGCGTGTAGTCGTTCAACGGGGGCGGATGCCTGAGCCCGATGAAGAACAGCAGGATCGCGATTATCGCCCATCCCACGTAGTAGAAGCTGAACATGAACAGAATGGCCACGACCACGTAGCTGACATAGCGGGCCTTCTCGCCGAGGAGCGCCCTCGCGATGTGACCGCCGTCGAACTGTCCCGCCGGAAGCAAGTTCAGCGCCGTGACGAAGAAGCCCACCCAGCTCGCAAAGGCCAGCGGGTGAAGGAGAACTCCCGACTCGATGGGGAAGAACAGGCCCAGGACCTCGTAGAGAAGGGGGAAGCTTATCAGTATGGCGCCTCCCTGCTCGGCAACCGAGACCGTCTTGGCACCCATGTCCGTCAGCCAGAGACCTAGTATCGCCAGAGGTATCGTTACCGCTAGCCCGGCCAGCGGTCCCGCAAGACCGATGTCCAGGAGCGCCCGCTTGTCCGGGATCGGCTCACGCATGCTGATGACCGCCCCGAACGTCCCGAGTGGGGGAATCGAGGGGATGAAGAACGGCAGAGAGGCCGCCACCTTGTGCTTCCGCGCCATGAGATAGTGGCCCATCTCGTGGGTCCCGAGGATAAGCAGAAGGGGGAAGGCGAAGAAGAGCGTGCCGTAGAGGATCGCGTCCGCGGTGAACAGGCCGATGCTGTCGTAGGACGACCAATGCATCATGCCCGCGAAGATCGTCGTCGCAATGGTTATGACGAGCAACGCGACGTTGACCTGCGTTCCCCTGAACCGGGCAGCGGGCTTCCTCTGCACGTGGATGATGAACTCCCCCGCCTCCTGCCTCAAGAGAGGGATGTAACCGGCCTCCAGCATCTCCACCCTCATCGCGTCGAAGGCGGAGTGCAGTGTCTTGGGGTCCACCTCGCAAAGAAAGGAGATGACTTGGGGACCGACCCTTGCCTCGTAGACGGGGAAATGCCTCGCGACGATCGCCTTCACATTCTCTATCTCGACGGAGACTTCATCCATCTGAATGAAGTAAAACGAGCACATTTAATAAGCTTTGGCAATCAGTGACCGACACCCAGAAGCATCACCTTGATTCGCTCTCTTGGGCGCGATAAGCTCAGCTCTTTCCACCTTCACCAAGGATCGCTTTCACGCTCTTCCTCGCGGCCTCGACGGCCTCCTCCACCCGCTCGGGTTTCGGCCCGCCGCCTTGAGCGAAATCCGGCTTGCCCCCGCCGCTCCCGCCTATCAGATGGCTGACATCTCTCGCAATGGGACCGCAATCCAATTCAACGTTCGGGCTCCGGGCTATCAGGATGCTTGCCTTCCCGTTCTTGGCCCCGAGGACCGCAACGACGTCCCTCTTGGATATCAGTTGTCTCGCCAGGGCCATCAGCTCCTTGGGGCCGCCCTTCGTCATGTGGGTGACGATCTGAACACCGCCCACCTTCTCGCTGTCCTCCAGGAGGGCCTCTAGGTCGCCTGCAGCGCGTGCGTCCCTCAGACGGTCCAGCTCCTTCCGGGCGGCCTTCCACTCCTTCAGGAGCCTTCTGACGCCCTTCTTGAGGCTTTCTGGCGGGACGTTGAGCATCCTGCTCGTTTCCTGAATCGTCTTGGCCTGTCCCATCGCGAAGTCCACCGCTGCCCTTCCCGCCGCGAACTCCAGGCGGAGGACGCCGTCCTGGATCCGTCTCGTCCTGATCAGCTTGATGAACCCGACCTCGCTCGTGCGCGTGCAGTGGAGCCCGCCGCAGGCCTCTGCGTCGAACCCAGCGACATCGACCACCCTTATCTTCCCGCCGGGAACGCATCCTCCCTGGTACAGCCTGAACCCGTGCTTCCTCTCGGCCGCGTCCCTGTCCAAGGACTTCGCCGTGACCCTCAGGTCGTCGAGCACGGCCTGGTTCGCGATCCTCTCGATCCTCTCGAACTCCTCCTGCGTCAGGTTCTGGTAGTGGGTGATGTCCAGACGGGACATGTCCTCGCTCTTGTGCGCACCCGCCTGCCAGATGTGCCATCCCAGGACCTGGCGGGCCGCGCCGTTGACTATGTGAGTTGCAGTGTGATGGCGCATCAGGCTCCGCCTCCTCTCCCAATCGATGGAGCACATCACGGACTTGCCCTTCTTCACGTCCGTCTTCCCCTTGAACTGGTGGAGCACGACGTTGCCGACCATCTGGACATCGACCACCTGCGTGTCGCCGATCTCCCCGCTATCGCCTTCCTGACCGCCCCCCTCGGGGTAGAAGTATGTCTGGTCGAGCACTATCGCGTCCTCCAGGACCGCGACGACCTTCGCCCGGAACCTCTGCTTCCTCTTGTTCTCGTGGTAGCGGGTCCTCGTCCCCGGAAGACCCTCGGGGAGCGAGACGCTCACCTCCTCCGGCGGGGCTTCGCCTTCGTGGCGGGCGGCGACCTCGGCGTAGAAGTTCTCTGGCAGCTCGATCTCCGAGGACGCGAACTCGCTGACGACGTCAGGGCTCAGCCCGTGGGAGTCGTACAGCTCCACCAGCTCCTTCGTGCCTATCTTGCCTCCCTTCTCCTCGAAGCCCCTCTCCAGGTTCCGGACGATGCTGCGCCCCTTCGCCAGGGTCTCGCGGAACTTCTTCATCTCGATCTCCACGAGCTTCAATATGCCCTCGCGGTTGTCTGCGAGCTCCGGGAAATCGCTCCTGATGTGATCGATCTGCATGCTGACCGTGTCGGAGAGCGAGAGGTCCAGGTCGAGCGTGTCGATCGACCTCATGCTCTTCCTCACAAGGAGACGCGCGAAGTAGCCCTCCTTTACGTTGGAGGGGACGACACCGTCGTTGAGTATGAAGGCCAGGGCCCGCGCGTGGTCGCAGAGAGCGTATGCGTGCTCCATTGGCTGCACGCGCTCGATCAGCTCATCGTATGGTATGCCCAGCCGCTTGGCCGTCTCCTTCCGGAGCTCGGTGATGTCCAGCCCCCGCTCGGCCTTCAACATCCCGGCGAGCCTGCTGTACTCGCCCATCATCTTCGAGTCCGGCTTTATCCCGGCCCTCGACGTGAGCGCTTCCAGGAAGGGTCCGAACGTGGCCTCGTACGCGGATGGCGTCCCCTGGGACAGCCAGGCGAACCTCTCCAGACCGTATCCGGTGTCGACGACCTTCGTGTCCAGAGGGGTACGCTTGCCGTTCTCGTCCTTGTACATCATGAAGACGAGCGTGGCGAGCTCCGCGCCGCCGAGCAGGACCTCGAAACACGGGCCAGAGTTCCCGCCGCCCTCCCACCAGGCCTCCGCATACCTCACGTCCCCGGGACGTACGCCCAGGTCGTCGGTGAGGAACCGGTGGCACAGCTCCACGGTCCGCTCCTTGAAGTAGACGTGCTTGCCCTTGCGGTTGAACACGTGGTGGGCCATCATCTCGAACATGGTGAAGTGCTGGCCGGTCCTCCCGACGTTGTCGATGTCGTTGAACCGGACGCACGTCTGTGATATCCCGAGAGGGTTGGCGGGCGGGCTGGAAATGCCCTCTATGACCCACGGTTGAAAGGGATATATCGACGCCTGGGTGTAGAAGACGTCGTCCCGCCACCTCGCGACGATCGGAAACCTTCCGATGCGCTCGTGGCCCTCGTTCTCGAGGAAGGAGAGGAACTCCTCCCGCATCTCGGAGACGGTGAGGGACCTCTTCATCGGCGACTTGCCTATGAAGGAGTATTCGGTGCAGGGCGCCTCCCCGCAGACCTCCGCGTCCCCCGCCGTCCAGAAGAACCTGCCGCACGACGGGCATTCCCTCCGCGCGAAGCCATTCTCCTGAAAAAAGGCGAGGCGATAGTCCTCTTCAGGCATCGACCGCAAAATAGATGACTTCTCTTATAAAGCTACTGCGATAGAGCCCAAGCTAGGATCGTTCATGGATGCAGCATTCCAGACGCCTAGGCGACTACTACGTTCCTGGTCTTCTTCATCTCGTTCAACAGTTCGATAGCGTCTCTCTCGTTCTCCACTTGATAGTACTCGAAGTACTTCGCTTCGGGTATGTCTCTCGATTGAAAATGGTGGTACAGTTTTGTTCGGAGAGTCGGTGTGCTCCCGACGTAGCTCACGTTGAATTTCCTGTCCCTAAGGATGTAGACGCCCCAGGAATCGGGCACATCCCAAATGCTCTTCCCGTCTAGATTCCGGGCCTCGAATCGATGCCGGACTTCCAATGTCCTCCCCCGCGCTCCATCACAGAGCACGCCTGGATGGTATAGCCAGCATATATATTTTGCGGAGCCAGTCATAGCCAGTACCCGATTTCTCGGTTTTGCGGGTTCAAGTTTAAATATCGAGTGGAAAATCCTCATCCCGTAGGGGGCAGGACTTGGTGTCGAAAAAGAGGATCGCTTTGCTGCTTTGCGCCGTGCTTGTCTTGGGAATCGTGCTTCACGTCGGGCCGATGGATTCTCTCATCGAAATGACAAGATCGGACGAGAACCCGGTCGTGCTCAACGACGTGACGTTCACGAACATCGCCCACGACATCGGCCTACGTGGTGTCGGCGGGAGCTTCATGTCCTGGGGGGACTACGACAACGACGGATACCAGGATCTCCTGATAAACGGGCGGCGCCTCTTCAGGAACAGCGGCCCGCCTGCGTGGAACTTCACCGACTTGACGAGCCAGTCCGGTCTCACTGGCGGCGTGGGCAACGGTGTCTGGGGGGACTACGACAACGACGGCTGGCTGGACCTCTATTCAGGCGCGGGACAGAACAGCTGGGACATCCTCTGGAGGAACAACGGCAACGGGACGTTCACCAACGTGACCGTCGCGGCGGGGAATGTCTACGACAACGATCCGACGTCTGCGGCGGGCTGGGGCGACTACGACGGCGACGGCTTCCTCGACCTCTACGTGGCGAACGGCGAGGACTGGAACGGCGGGAACCCGATCTACTACCCGGACATACTCTACCATAACAATGGCAGCGGCACTTTCACGGATGTCACTGTCTCGGCGGGAATAGATGACTACACCGACCCGGCATACGGCAGAGGGGTCGCCTGGGCTGACTTCGATGATGACGGGGACCTCGACGCATACATCTCCAACTACCGGCTGGTGCCGAACTATCTGTGGTTGAACAACGGAAATGGAACGTTCACGGAAGCCGCATTCGACAGGGGCGTCGCTGGAGTCGAGCACTGGTACGCCGGCGATGGTCCGTACTACGGCCACACGATCGGTTCGTCCTGGGCGGATGTGAACAATGACGGATATCTGGACCTGTTCACAGCGAACCTCGCTCACAAGGACAACGTCTGGCCGTGGATCCGAGGATACATCTGCGACGACTCTCGGCTCTACATCAACAGCGGTCCTCCAGCCTGGAACTTCACTGATATCCGCAATGCCTCGGGCATCCCCATAATCCCGCCAGGAACGACGCACGGACTGTACTACAAGGACGAGCTCTTCTCGAACGCTGCTTTCGCGGACTATGACAACGACGGGGACATGGACCTGTGGATCGTGCAGGTGTACGACCCAGTTCAGCATGCGCACTCGTTCCTGTACAGCAACAGCTACGCAGACAACGGGACGGTGTGGTTCACCAACGTGACGGGCATAGCCGACGTCATGGTGTGGAACACATACGCGGGCGCATGGGCGGACTTTGACGAGGACGGCGATCTGGACCTTGTCTCGGGCGGGAAGAACATATCCACGTCCGGGGCGCTCCACGAGCTGAGGTTCTTCCAGAACAACGGGAACTCGAACAGCTGGCTGAAGGTCCAGCCTTTGGGATGCCCGAACCGCTATGCAATCGGCGGGAAGGTCTACGTCACGCACGGGAGCACGACGCAGCTCCGTCAGGTCGAGGCAGGGATGGGCTCCCACTCCCAGATGAACTCGCTCCCGTTGGAGTTCGGGTTCGGGAGCTACTACGGCACGGTGAACGTGACCGTGGTCTGGCCCAGCGGGGAATCGAGAACTCTGGTGGACGTGAGCTTGAACCGGACGGTATACGTCGCTGAGCCGAGCTGCGCGCCCGCCATGCCGGCGAACCTCGCGGCCTCCCTCGAGGGCCCGCAGATGAACGATGTGAGATTGGACTGGAATCTCTCCGCGGACGACGGGGCGGGAAAGGATAACGTTGCCTCGTATCCCATTTACTACAGCACAACGTACAACAAGAACGGAGATGGCTATCAGCCCCTGGCGGAGGTGCCCAGCGGAACGAGCACATACGTGCACGCGTCCGCGGGAAACGGGGACTCGAACAGCTACTTCTACTTCGTGGGCGCGAGATACCACGTGGGCGAGCCCGCTCCTTCCGAGACGTTCGTTGATATCGATCCGACCCAAATCGCGAAGTACGGACGGTTCCTGCCCGCCGGGAAGCACTTCGTATCGCTCCCAATCGTTCCTGAGGACGCGAGCACCGAGTCCGTGTTCGCAACGCTCTCGTACGACACTATCATCTTCTGGGACAGGCTGGACCACGCGGACCACTGGAAGCGCTACTCGAGCGCCAAGCTCTACGGGAGGGACCTGACGGCCGTGGAGCCGGGAAGGGGCTATTGGATCAACGTGACGAGCGATTCCTTCATCGAGTTCATCGGAATCGTGCCAGGGAACACGAGCATTATGCTGTACAAGGGATGGAACATGATAGGCTATGCCTCCTACGTCGACAGGAGTGTGGAGAGCGTTTTCCAAGGGCTGCCTCTTCTACAGATTGAGGGCTTTGACATTACCGCTCATCCATATGGGCTCAGGAGGCTTGATTCCGCGGAGAACATGCTAGTGGGGGAGGCGTACTGGGTGCGTGTAGACGGCAACTCTCTCTTGACAGTGGAAAACTAGTATTCTTCTACTCTGAGTAGTTCGTCTATGTCTTTCAGCTCCTCCTCCACATCCACTTCCTCTTCTTCTTCTTCTTCTTCTTCTGGTTCCTCTTCCTCCTCCTCCTCAGGGCCCGTCCTTCCTCTCAGAAGGTAGAGAACAAAAAGGATGATGATTACCGCCATCACCGCACCAACGATGTAAGGTATGACATCCATCACTTCCTCCGGACTGGGTTCCTCCTCCGTCCAGAAGTGCAGGATGAAATCGTCTCCTGGGACGCCGTCACCATTTCCGTCGAGAGGATTGCCCGCCAAATCCATCGCGCCAGTTGCATTCAGTAAAACCGTGATTCCGGTGTTGTACGGCAGCTCTTCCATCGGGCTTATGGTGATCAGATCGTTCGTCCAGCTGAAGCCAACTTCAATCGACGGCACGATAGTAATAGAAGCCATGACTGAGGGCATATTCATACTCTCGTTGAACCGAATGGATATCGAACCGATGTCCACTGAAACATCGGTTGAGTCAGCGAGCGGAAACGTGGACAAGACCGTGGGAGGAATGCTGTCTCCCACCGCAGTGCTGAAATTCCACTCGAATTGCTCTTGCAGTCTATTCCCTAGCACCGAGTCGTCCATCGCCGAGGTATACACGATGCCTCGATAGTCTGTCCCAATGGACAGGTCCACGACTGGGTAGAAGAATATGCGATTGCCTATCCAACTATATGTTCCAATCACTTCTGACCCTGTCTCAGACTTGACAACTCTGAAGGCCCCTTCAACTGATGGCCCATTCATGTTTTCGCTGAAAGACGCCCAGATGGACGTGGAAATCGAGACTCCTGTACCATTCGGTCCATAATCGACAACTTCAGGCGGGGTACTGTCGATTTCGAATGGTTCGCTCGTTGTCCAATTCACCAATCCGTCACTGTCCACCACAGTGAGATTGACTGCAACGCTCGTTGAGTCGACCGCTGGCAAAGACCATGTAACGACAGACGTGTCTCCCGGTATACCTTGAGCATTCGGGATTGGTTCCCACGGTGGATTGCCACTGGAAGAGTAATTCAACCAAACGAGGACAAGATCGGATGAATCCTGAGAGTCGAAGACCGAGAATTGGATGTTCTGATCGCTACCGCCGGTCCACACTGTTCCGCTACCAGGTTCACTGATGGTACCTCGAGGGGGGGTATTGAGCGTCACGTTGACTCTGAAAGCCCAGGTGAAGTTCTCGGCCAAATGAAGACCTGGGTCGGAATCATCCTTCACCGCGGAGGAAACATTGACCTGATACCAGGCACCGTTCACCAGACCGAACGCGGGAACGAATACAATCGTCTTATTATCGTAGATGGATGTCTCGCCCAATACGTCGCTCCAGTCTCCCATCCTCTTGATGCTCAAGCAGTCCGTTAGACTGCTCCGATTCATCGTTTCGCTGAAGGAGACGATGATTGGATCGTTCGTGAGAGCATCCAGCCCTTGGGGTTCCCACTGGTAGACGAATGGTGCTGTTCCGTCGATCTCGAACGGATTGCCCTTCCCTGATGCAACTAGACCCCCCGAGTCGCTAACGGTGGCTCTCAGAACGACACTGTTGGAGTTCTCCTGAGGTACGGTCCAAAGGAAGCCGTCAGTGGAAGGTATCCCCTGTGCCCCCGCTATCGGTGTCCAAGGTGGCTCCCCCGTGACCGAGTAGTTCAGCCAGAGCATCATATCCTCTGGCGCATCGGAGTCGTCGGACACTGTCCAGTTGATCTCTTTGCTGGAGGCGTATGAGAAGGACTCTCCACCCTCGGGTTTGACTATCGAAACCATTGGTGGATGGTTCATCGGAATCGTCTCCTCGATCAGGAAATCATCTATGTACCAGCCCTGGTGGACGTTGTCCAAGTTGTCGATGGAGTCGAAGTGGAATCTGACCCTCACTATGTTGCCAACATAGGTGCTGAGATTCGTTTTCCACTCGAGCCAGATGCCCTCCGGTCTCAAATCCAACTGAATCGCCCCGGGGTCGCCAGGCTTCTGCCACGGGCTATCACCGACCTTCAGAAGTAGCCAGCGTTGATCCTTGTCCAATGTCTGCTCAGTCTCGTACCAGTATCGGAACGACAGGTTGGCTCCAAGGGTGTCCATCAGATTGATCGGAGGTGAGGTGAGATTCCCCGATGTACGACCTCCCGTATCGTAGTCTCCAGTCGGATCCTGACCATACCACCAGGAATGGGAGCCGCTGTAGGTGATGTTCCAGGGTGGTTCGGTTCCGGTCACGTTCCTCACTTGATGCCAAAGACCGTCAGCAATCCAGTGGCCCGTACCATTCTCCATATCATCGAACAGAGGAATGGGATAAGGTACCTGTGTTTCGATTGTCGCCGAGGCAGACACGGAGAGATTGGTTGAGGAGTCGGCGACGAAAGTCGTGATATCGCTCTCACCCGGTTGAGCGAGGAACGGGACACTAACGTTAACTCTTATCAAGGCTGCCTCGCCCTCCGACAGTCGGTTCGTGTCTGGAATCCCATCTGGTGGAGACTCAGTGTCCGGAAGAGGATTCCAGAAGGCATCGTAGAGCTTCACATCCCAACCAAGGGAGGAGTTCACGGTAATGTCGAATGTATCTGGACTTGTGCCGTTGTTCTCAACGAACAGCTCATAGGTGGCCTCCTCTCCCCCAAGGACTGAGTCATAGACATGATCTGGACTCACGATAACCCCGGAGGGAAGGCCTGTAGATGCAATCTCGAAATCGTCCAGATACCAGCCAGGCGCAACCTTATTCGGACCCTTGTTCGGTTGGAATAGGTTGGAGAAATCCCAGAACCGGAACCTGAAGCAAACAGTGCTGCCTATTGCAGATGACATGTTGAACTCGGCCTGAACCCAATCTCCGCTCGATTGAGAATACGCTGGTTCCGCTCCGAATCTGAGATCTGGATAACCGCCAACAGGGCTTATCAGCTCAAACGGACCGCCATCCATGCTCATCTCCACCCAAGCTCCGTCTTCGCCGCTCCCTACGATGTCGTACCAGTGCCAGAAGTAGAAGTACGATTCCGTCACGAAGTCCGGAATCTCAAGGAATGGTGAATAGAGATAGGAGTTGGAGAGCTCAGTGTAGTTCGATGAGAGTTTGGTGCCCCAGAGATTCGAGCCAGAATGCGCAAGGGGAGGGCCATAAGCGAAGGATGGCGTACCCAGCTCCCAATCTGTCACATTGCGCGGATAGACGTACCAACCTTCCGAGCCAAACTCAAGATAATCGAGCCACGGAGTTGCGTTGGGAACCCCAGTTCTCAGCAGGGCTGTAGCAACCTGCGTTGTGTTTGTCCAAGAGGAAGCAGTAATCTGCTCGAAGTCCATCTCACCTTGAGCTGCCCCTGCAGGGATCTCGACCTCCACTCTGATATTGACGTAGAGACCTGGACTAACGGGCCCCACATCAACGAGGCCAATCATACCGCCGTCGTCTGACAACGGAGTCATGAAGGGATCATAGAAGGAGATGTTCCAGCCTTTCGTGGACACGCCTTCTAGATCGTAACTGTCAGATGTCGTTCCGACGTTTCGGATTCTGAGGGGGTAAATGACCGCCTCTCCGGGCGCCGCGGGCAATGTCTGGAAATCCGGCTCAACAGCTAGATTCACAGGTTCACCGATGTGGAGGTCGCCATAGTCGTTAGGAGCAAGGCTCTTGTCTGGCCAGATTGCGCCTTTCGCAGTATCGCCATCCCGAACTCCGTCTGGAGACGGTGGCATGTGCTTTCCCGCGAAGAACCCCACAACGTCACCGAGGACGACGGTCTTCGATGGCTGTCCTAGAAGGGCAATTGGGACGGAGAACTCGTATATGCGATGAGAAGTGGGGGAGGTATCGCTTGGGCCAAAGCCAGCGGCCGCGGCCAAGCCCTGCTGATAGGGAAGCGTCTCGTTCATGTCATCGTTGGCTATCCATTGATTCAGGTTGCTCTCGTAGATAAAATGGCATCTGGGGGAGTTGTAGCCGATGCACTGGGGATCGGATGAGCCACTCGTAATCGTAAACTCGTGATCACCGTGCTGGGTCAAAGCGCCATCGTGATCGCCGTCAAAGGAGATGCCCGCGCTATCCGGATTGATTTGAATGGGATCGCTGTCACCCCAAGCATCGTAGAGAAAGAAGACGTGCGTTTCATTGTTCTTTACGTAGAGGTACACGTCCAGTGTCGTCCAGAGAATCTCTCTCATGTCCACGAAGGTCGAATTCTCCCATTCCTGAGATTCGAAGATTCCATCAACAGTGACAGGGGAGAGATCGTAGGTGGAATAGATGCTCATTACCTCACTATGGCCCCTTGTCTCCTCCATTATGAGGATCGAGGAGACCAGAAAGAAAGCGAAGACTATGGATAGTCCCTTAGAACCCACTCTGAACAGTGCCAATATGCAACCTCCTGATACTGTTTCTGGCCACGGACTGTGGTATTTTATTGACTACTGCCCTTATAAGTATTTTGCCGCTCTCGCTATGACTATCAGAGACTGAGATTTCGTCGCCAGAGAGACCCTAGAGTTCCGTTCCGCAGATGAAGCAAGTGGCGTCGTCCTCTCCCACGATGGTCCCGCAGTTCGGGCAGACCTTGCCCTCTGCTGCGGGTTCCTCGGCGGGAGCCTCCTCGGCTTCAACGGGGGCAGCCACTGGGGCTGCCTCCTCGGCCGGGGCCTCTTCCATCGGGGCCTCCTCGATCATCGGTTCCTCGGCGGGAGCTTCCTCTATGGGAGCTTCTTCTTCCAAGGGAGCCTCCTCGATGGGCTCTTCCTCGACGTACTCGGCCTCTTCCTCTGGAACCTCCTCGACGACTTCCTCCTCGGGCGGTGGAGGTTCTTCCTCTTCCTCTATGTACTCTTCCTCTTCGGGCTTCTTCCTTCTCATCGCCACGACGACGATGATGAGGACTATCACGATTATGAGGATGAGGATTAGCCACCAGTACTCCGCCAAGATCCCGTCGCCGTCCTTCTCTTCGACGGTTACGATCATCTCGTCACTGTGCGTCAGTCCATGGCTGTCTTCGACTGTCAGAGTGACCGTGTAGGTTCCTGTCTCCGTGTAGGTGTGTGTCGGCTCGGCGCCTGTGCCCAGAGCTGAGCCATCGCCGAAGTTCCATTCATACGTCAGCGTGTCTCCGGCATCGGGGTCGGATGAACCCGTTCCATCGAACGTCATGGATTCATCGACGTTCACCGTCCGGTCCGGTCCAGCGTCAGCTGTCGGTGCCAGATTCTCCACACCCGTCGTGAAGGTGAAGCTGTGCACGGCCGCAAGGGCGTTGCCCGGATCGGAAGCGTCCATTGTGAGGACCGTGACGTTCACCGTGTACTCTGTCGATTCCGCGAAATCGGCGCTGTGGGACAGCGTGACGTTCATGGCATCAGCGGTCCATACTGCGGTTCCCCAGCCGCCTGGGTCGGGTGTTATCGTCCAGTCGAGTGTGTCTATGGCCTCCGAGAAGTTGACTACTATATCGGCGTCCAGGGCGACATCGGTCGCAGCGTTCGCCGGAGTCTTGTCGAGTACTGTGGGTGCCGTGCAGTCAATGGTGAAGTTCGTGCTTATGTCGGTCGCGTACTGCATCTCGCCGTCATAGACTCCGATGACAACCGCCACATCGTCCGCGTCCATCGGACAGGTCGGCGTCCACGCATATGTGAACGGAGAGCTCAGACCTGTGAGCGGACCTGCAATGGTGCCATCTCCGGCTGTGGCTGAGGTGTAGTCCAACCAGACCTCCAGATCAGCGTCTATTGTGTCGTCGTCGCTCATGGTCCACGTGATGTCATGGGGGACACCACCGGTCCACACTTCACCGCCCAAAGGTGCTGTCAGGGCTACCGTGGGCGGCAACGAGGCAGTCGTGAAGTCGAACGGATTCGGGACCGGTCCTACAATCAGAGCGTTCATGTCAAGGTCTTCGCCGACCACTGTTGCCGTGTGGGGGGTGGACGTAACGAAGGGGTCGTGACTCACGGTGACGTTCTGATCTGCAGGGTCCCATGAGTATTGAATGTTGCCTGGGTCCGGCAGGAACGTGACAATGACAGTGATCGTGTTCATCGGCTCGCTGAACCTCACGATCACGGCCTGATCCACGGGCACGAGCAGTGCTCCGTCAGCGGGATTCGTGCTCACGATGAACGGCTCAGTACAGAATGTCGAGAACTGGAACGGATAGGGCAATGTGTCCAGGTCAACACCGTTCGCGTCCTGGGCGAATGTTATCGTGACCGTGTACAGCGTGCACTCCAAGAAAGCGGTGTGGTCGATGGTGACCGTGTCATCCGTCATGCTCCATGTCTCTGTTCGGCCGCCCGGATCGGGGGCGAACGTGTACGTGAACTGACCCAGGGCCGTGTCCATGCTCTCATCGAAGACAATCGTCACTGGCCGTGTCACTTCGACCTGCGTCTCACCGTCGAACGGGTCTGTGCTCAGCACGCTCGGAGGATCCTCTATGGTGTCGAAGCACCATGGGTTCGGCACGGGACCAGCCACGAGCGTGTTGGTGAACATATCATCGGCCGCAGTGACGGTGACGCAGTAGTTTTCGGACTCGACGAACGGGTTGCTGTGAGTCAGGGTGACGGTGTCTTCAGTTTCAACGGTCGTGGTCCATGTACCAGCATCCCAGCCGCCTGGGTCAGGTACGATGTTCCACGCAAACGTGGCTGTATTGATCTGCTTGCTGAACTGTATGGTGATGGGGTAGGGGAGAGGCACGTCGATGTCCAAGTCCGCCGGATCGGTCGAGAGAATGTACGGATTGCTGCAGATTGTAGTGAAGCTCCAAGGATTCGGCACTGCACCCGCAACGAGCGCGTTGCCGGACATGTCGTCAGCGACTGTCACGGTCACGGTATATGTCGTGCACTCCAGGAAGTCGTCATGGTCGATGGTGACCGTGTCATCCGTCATGCTCCAGGTCTCGAATCGACCACCCGGATCGGGTACGACAGTATACATGAATGCTGTGGCCCAGTCGATCTGCTCGCTGAACACTATCACAATCGGATCTGCCAGGCCGACGTCGATCTGAGTGTCCACCGGTGTCGTCGACAGTATCTCCGGCGATATGCTGATGATGGTGAATGTCCACTGATTGTTCGGTGAGGCGAGAGGTAGACCCTGCAGGTCGTCTCCAGTTGCCGTCGCGAGGACACTGTCGCCCTCTGCGAACGTTCCGGAACACGTGAAGATGTAGTAGCTCGTCGTCTGCATGCTCGGTGTCCAAACTCCGCAGCCAGGAAGTGTCGTCAAGCCCATGGTTGGATCGTCCATCGGCTCGCTGTAGTTCACATGTACCCTAGTGTCGATTGGCACACCTGTTGCGGTATCCGCGGGGTATGTATTCACAACGAGCGGGGGAACCAACTCCGTGTCGAAACACCATGGGTTGGGAACCGGGCCGGGCACGAGAGAATTGGTGAACATATCATCGGCCGAAGTGACGGTGACGCAGTAGTTGGTGGACTCGACGAAGGGGTTGCTGTGAGTAAGGGTGACGGTGTCGTCAGTTTCAACGGTCATGGTCCATGTACCAGCATCCCAGCCGCCTGGGTCAGGTACGATGTTCCACGCAAACGTGGCTGTGTCAATCTGCTTGTTGAAGTAGACTATGACGGGATCCATCAGTCCAACTCCGACTGCCGTATCCACTGGATCTGTCTGGATTATCTGCGGGTTCGCACAGAGCGCCTGGAATTCCCATGGATTCGGCACCGGCCCAGGAACAATACTCTCCCCGCCTGCGAGTTCGTTCGCAGTGAGGACCGTGACGTTGTACCAGACGCACTCTGTGTATGGATTCGCCACGTGGCTCAGTGTGACAGTGTCGTCAGGAACTGTCGTCTGCGTCCATGCCGTCGTCCACCCTCCGGGGTCGTTTGTAATGACCCAGGAAAAGCTCGCCATATCCATCGTGTCGCTGAAGGTTATTACGATGGGCTGAACGAGAGGAACACCGATTTCCGTGTCAAAGGGACTGGTCGTCAGGATCGTTGGCAGCGTGAGGCAAACCGTGTTGGACCTACCAATCGTGGTGTAGAAAGTGGCTCCACGTCTATAGTTGACAGCCAAATTGTAGCAGTACTGTCCATCTGCTGCGATACCTGTGCGGTTGAAAGACATCGCCCCACCGGAAACCTGCGCGCCGCTGTAACCTGCAATCGTCTCAGGGAACAAATCGATTGTCTCGTATATCGTGTAGTTGACAACGTTCCCATTCGCATCGACCAGCCCAGTCCAGCTGAGATCGACGTAGCCCGCTACCGCATCAACTCCGGCTGTCGGGACTATCGTCGGGATCATCTCCATCGTTGCTGGAGGGAAGTCCTGAACGGTAAGAAGTACATCGAGCAGATCGTCCGTTGAGGAGGTCCAGCTGTCCGTTCCAGCGAAGCCGTTCAATCCCGGTCGTGTCTCGAAGACCGTGACAACGTCCTCACCGTCGAACCAGTTCCAATCGATGACATCATAGAGCCAATAGGCGGGGTCTGGACCCACAGTATCATCCAAGTCGCCCATGTAAAGCATCTGCAGGGACGCGTTGTCCACGTTGTATATCGTCGCATTCGCCCAGTTCGCAGGGTCCATTGGATCCGCAGCGCCGACATCACCATTGATGACGAGTGGTTCGTAGTCTCCTCTCACTGCTATCGGAAAAGCGAAGAGGGCTGTCAGGCCTAGGACTAGGCACACGAAAACGCTCAATAGTTTTTTCCTCATTTTGAACACCTCCTATGGCACCTCAGGAGTAATCAAGTTGGGCTGCCAATCGAAACTCTTGATGACCTTTATATAGATTCCGTCTCCGGGCTCGATGTTGAAGTCGACGCCTGACCAACCGACACCGTCGTAGTAGTACGTCACTATGCTCTGGGTGTTCGGATCCCACTTCCCGACCTCGACTATCTTCGTGGGCGCTCCAGGACCAGGTTCGATTTCCGCAACGATAGCGCTTGCGGAGCCGTAGCTCCCGGTATATGGCAAGGAGAACCAATGCCTGTTGATCTTGTTCGCCTGCAAGCTGAAGCTGAAGTTGAGGGACACCGAGGAATCTGTTCCAACGATATACCACGTAAAGCTGGATACGGCTCCGACGTAGATGCCGTCTCCGGCGTTTATG
>JAGLRN010000111.1 GCA_023136265.1 Thermoplasmata archaeon | reverse complement strand
TGTCCTCGGGGAACTGCGGGTTCTGCCCGAGCTGCGGGTTCTCGGAGTGTGGTTGATAAGAATTAATAGGAGGGCGCCGATACCCTACCGATTAGGGGGAGGTCTTCGTGACGCGATATACGGACGAGGAGCTACTATCGAAGTGGGAAGAGTTCTTCGATCAGCACGGTTACGAGTCAAAGATAACAGCGATAGCCGACATCTTCCCCCAGAAGAAGAGCCTGGACGTCAGGTTCGAGGACCTGGACAGGTATGATTCCGACTTTGCCATTCATTCCCTGAGCAACCCCGCGCGGGCCGTCTCCGCCGGCGAGGAGGCAATCGCGGGGGTCGTCCCGCCCACGGACGAGGACATGTCCATCCACCTGCGGGTAAGGGGTCTCCCGCGCGACCGGAGGATCATGATCCGCGACCTGAGGAGCAAGCACGTCGGGCGGTTCATCGCCATCGAGGGGCTGGTCCGGAAGGCGACGGAAGTCCGGCCCATGATAGTCGGGGCCATGTTCGAGTGCATGAGGTGCGGGCACAAGTTCATGACCAAGCAGGAGGGGATGGCTTTCCGAGAGCCGTTGGAGTGCCCGCAGAGCTCCGGCGGTTGCGGGAAGAGCTCCAGCTCCACCCGCTTCAATCTCATTCTCGACGAGTCCAGGTTCATCGACACTCAGAAGATCGAGATGCAGGAGAAGCCCGAGATACTGAGGGGCGGCGCGCAGCCAGAAAGGCTGACCGCGTACTGCGTGGACGACCTCGCCGGGATCATCACGCCCGGCGACAGAGTGGTACTGAACGGCGAGCTGAAGAGCGTCCAGAGGACGAGGATGCGAGCCAAATCGACCGTGTTCGACATCTTCATCGACGCCAACAGCGTGGAGTCCGAGCAGTTGCAGTTCAAGGATATCGAGGTCACCGAGGAGGACATCGCAAGGATCAAGGAGGTCGCATCTGACGAGAGGATAGTCGAGAACATAATCTCCTCGATATCTCCGGTCATATTCGGATTGACGACGGAGAAGGAAGCGCTCGTTCTGCAGCTCTTCGGCGGGGTGGCGAAGGAGATGCCTGACGGCACGAGAATCCGTGGGGACATACACATCCTCCTCGTCGGCGACCCAGGCACAGGGAAGAGCCAGCTGCTGACGTACATGAGCCAGCTCTCTCCCCGGTCCGTCTACACGGCAGGGAAGGCGTCCTCCGCGGCGGGCCTCACGGCAGCAGCGGTGCGCGACGAGTTTGGCGAGGGGCGGTGGACGCTCGAGGCGGGCGCGATGGTCCTGGGCGACGGCGGGCTGGTGTGCATCGACGAGATTGAGAAGATGAACCCGCAGGACAGGGACGCCATACACCTGGGGATGGAGCAGCAGTTCATTTCCATCTCGAAAGCGGGGATAACCGCCACGCTCCCTACGCGTTGCGCGGTCCTGGCTGCAGCGAACCCGCGCTTCGGCAGGTTCGACGAGCACAAGTTCATCTCGGAGCAGATCGAGCTCTCCCCGACGCTGCTTTCGCGTTTCGACGTCATATTCTCCATACTCGACATCCCGGAGTCCAGAAGGGACATGGACATGGCCGACCACATGCTGAAGGGGCACCTTGTCGGCGAGCTGAGGAAGAGGAAGGAAGAGGGCATCCGCACGGACATACCCGACACCGAGGTGTTCGAGCCCTACTTCGAACCGGAGTTCCTGCGCAAGTATGTGGCCTACGCGAAGCAGATCAATCCCGTCCTCACGCCCGAGGCGATTGAGATCATAAAGGAGAAGTACCTGGAGATAAGGAAGCAGGGCGAGGCGGAGGGCTCGGCCGTCCCGATCACTCCGAGGCAGCTCGAGGCGTTCGTGAGGTTGGCGGAGGCGAGCGCGAGAGCGCAACTAAGCGAGACCGTGACGGAGGACGACGCCAGGCGGTCGGTCAGGATCGTCGAGTACTGGCTCCGCAAGGTCGCCGGCGAGGCGGGGAGGTTCGACATCGACATAATCGTCACGGGGACGAGCACGTCGCAGCGGGAGCACATGATGGCTCTCAGGGACATAATCCGTGAGCTGTCGGACGAGGAGGACAGCGCCGACATCTCGGACATCATCTCCATGGC
>JAGLRN010000110.1 GCA_023136265.1 Thermoplasmata archaeon | reverse complement strand
TTCTACGACGGTGAGGAGGTCTCGGTCGAGGAGTTCATTGCCCAGCTGCACCAGTGCACGATAGCCAACCTCGTGGGGGAGAAGACCGTGCACGCGGCCATAGACGAGGGGTTCGTGGACGAGAGCTGTATCATCTGGATAGGCGGCGTCCCGCACGCCCAGATGGTGATGATGTGAGCTACTGCGTTGAGTGCGGAAAGGAGGGGAAGACATACGACAGCCTCTGCGCGGAGTGTTTTGACAAGAGGCACAAGCTCGTGCGCGTTCCCGAGGCCGTGGACATTACGCTGTGCGCGCACTGTGGTGCCCATCAGCGGGGCGCGAACTGGGCCCACGTGGACAGGCCGGACGCGATACGACACGCCCTAGAGGGAGCGGTCGAGGTCGACACCGGCGCACAGCTGGACGTGCTGGACGTCAAACTCCGGGAGGAGGACGAGAGGAACCTCGCCGCTGAGCTTCTGATCGGGCTCAAGGTCGACGATGCCGAGTTCCGGCGGGAGAAGAGGACGCGGATACGGATCAAGCAGGGCGTCTGCGATGCGTGTTCCAGGCAGAAGGGGCACTACTTCGAGGCCGTCATTCAGGTAAGACCGCCCGAGGGCGAGGTCGAGGAGGAACTTGTGGAGAAGGCGACCGAGATCGTCCACCAGGAGGTCGAGCGGATGGGGCCTGAGGTGTTCATAAGCAGGGAGGAGAGCCTCCACGGCGGCGTGGACTTCTACCTGGGCAGCAGGGGTGCCGCGAAGACCATCACCAAGCGCCTTCAATCTAGGTTCAGCGGGGAAGTGACCGTCTCATCGACGCTCCAAGGCCGCAAGGGCGGTAGGGACGTCTACAGGATGACGTATCTGTTCAGGTTCCCGGCGTACCAAGCGGGGTCGGTCCTCAAGATCGCGGATGAGCCGTTCCAGGTCGTCAGCATCGGCCCGCCGATTGTCATCGCGGACCTGGCGACGCTGCAGGAGAGGACTGTTCCCGCCTCGACGCTCAAGTCGGCGCGAAAGGCGGATGCGAGGACGCTCATGGCGATAATCGTCTCAAGGGACGAGAAGGAGGTCCAGGTGATGGACCCGGAGACCATGAAGACGGTCACGCTGCTCCGACCGCCAGGAATCGCCGAGGACGCGGAGGAGATGCTCGTCGTTAGGACCGCAGAGGGAGTCTATCCATCATATCTGCAAAGCATTAATTAGTCCCGAACTATCACCGAGCGGGGGAGCATGATGATTCCTGAGGAGAAGATCAAGGAAGCTTGTGTTGAGATATTGAGGCGGTCCGCCACGCAGCTGCCGATGGACGCCGTGACCGCGCTGAGGCGGGGCTACGAGAACGAGACGGACGATGTCCCAAGGATGCAGCTGAAGGCGATACTGGACAACATCGACCTCGCCGTGAAGACGGGAACCCCGATGTGCCAGGACACTGGCGTGCACATATTCTTCGTCAACATCGGCAAGGTGGGGATTGACGGACTGAACAGCGTGATCAACGAGGCTGTGGCGGAGGCTACTGAGTCCGTTCCGCTGCGACCGAACGCCGTGCACCCGCTCACGAGGAAGAACCCAGGCACGAACGTGGGCGTGAGGATGCCCTACATCAACTACCACTTCTCGGACAACGACTACCTCGAGATCGGCGTTATGCCCAAGGGCGCTGGGTCGGAGAACATGAGCCGGCTCGCCATGCTGACGCCCGCGAAGGGTCTGAAGGGCATCAAGGAGTTCGCGCTCGAAACGATGCTGCGCGCGGGCGGCAAACCATGCCCGCCAGTGATCTTCGGTCTTGGGATTGGCGGGTCCGCTGACATCGCTATGCATCTGGGAAAGCAGGCCTTGCTGCGCCCGCTGGGGGAAAGACACCCGGAGGAGGAGATCGCGAACCTTGAGCGGGAGATTCTCGCCGCGATAAACGACCTCGGGATCGGCCCGATGGGAATGGGCGGGAACACTACGCTGCTCGGCGTGAGCGCTGAGTACGCGCACTGCCATACCGCCAGCCTGCCTGTCGCGATCAACATACAGTGCTGGGCGGCTCGCCGGTCGCTCGTGAGGCTGTATCAAGATGGCCTGGTGGAATACCCACTGGAGGTGATCCAATGAGTGAGAAGCACTTGACGGTCCCCCTCAGCGAGGAAGACGTGCGCGCGCTCGACGCGGGCGACATCGTCTACCTCGACGGCATCGTCTACACGGGCAGGGACGAGGTGCATATCCATGCGCTCGAGCACGCGAAGGAGGGCAAGGAGATTCCGGTCGACTTCAAGAACGGCGTCATCTTCCACTGCGGGCCGATAATGAAGAAGGATGGAGACAAGTGGGTAACTGTCGCGGCGGGTCCGACGACGAGCTCGAGGATGAATTCGCTCGAACCCGAGTTCATAGAGAAGTTCGGCGTCAGGGGAGTCATCGGGAAAGGCGGCATGTCCGCTCCTACGATCGAGGCGTGCCAGAAGTTCGGCTGCGTGTACTTCGCCATCACAGGCGGGGCGGCTGTGTCGATCGCAAAGGGAGTCGAGGACGTGCTCGGCGTGGAGTGGTACGAGCTCGGCATGCCCGAGGCCATCTGGATCCTCAAGGTCAAGAACCTAGGCCCGCTCATCGTGGGGATCGACACGAAGGGGAACAGTCTCTTCGCCGACGTGGACAAGAAAGTGGAGGCGAACGTCCCGAAGGTTAGGGAGCTCCTGGGAATCTAGGCCCGTTTGGCGAGCAGGTTCTTCATTACCGCCATTATCGCAACTCCGGCAAGGCTCAGCAGTCCTGCGATGAGATAAATCGGGTGGACCCCCAATGAGTCGTATATGCCCAGGAAGAGCACCGGAGAGAGGGCATACCCCAGGAACCGGGAGCTGTTGAACAGCGAGGCGACCGCTCCTCTTCTCTCCGGTACAATCTCAACGGTCAGCGTGAGTAGCGACGCCCATACCGCGGATGCGGCGACACCCACAACCACCATTGACAGGATGAAATCCCAGAAACCGTTTGAGAAGTAGAACATGAGCATCCCCAAGGACGTGAAGACGAAGCCTACCGCCCCGGTGCGGAACCTTCCGACCTTGTCGACAAGATATCCCGCGAGTGGCGAGACGAAGACCCCGCCGATTCCACCTGAGAACAGGACGAGCCCGATTGTCGGTGCGTCGTACCCGAACGGGCTCTCCGAGAGCGCGTCCGCGGTGAATGAGATGACGGCTATGAAGGCGAAGAACGTCAGGAAGCCTGCCACACAGACGGCGATCACGCACGGATTGGTGACCACCTCGCGAATGGAGATCTTCCCTATCGGGCGGGCACCGCCTCTCTCTTCGTCCGAGCCCCGGAAGGCCACCTGGATCGCCAAGAATACCAGCACGGCCAGACCCGCGATCAGATAAAAGGTCAACCGCCAGTCGATGAGGTCCATGTAACCCGCGATGAGCGGGCCAGTAGCTACCGCTCCAGCGGTGACGGCCCCGAAGATCCCCATGGAGACCCCTCTCCTCTCATCCGTCGTGAAATCGCCCACTATCGCATGAAGGACCGGAGTGACGAATGCGAACCCGAGACCTTGGACAAACCTCCCGCCAAGGAAGAACGCGAGGTCTGGCGCCCACCCGCAGAGGACGGACCCGACCGCGTAGATCAGGAATCCAGAGGCCGCGACGGTCTTCCTTCCGAGGCTATCCGATATGGTCCCGGAGAAGAGCTGGAAGATTACGAACGGGATCATGTAGACGGGGATGGAGAGGAAAATCTCGCCGGCACCGACACTGAATGCGTCCTTCAGCGACCCAACGAGTGCGAGGATCGTGTTCCCCGCGAGAGGGCCGATGAACCCGCCCGCGTAAGTGACGAGCAGTCTCCTGTCAACCACGTCGTGCAGAAGGTGAGGCGTTCATAAAGACTTGCGGTTCAGTTAAATACACTCCTGGCTTTCTCGTATATGTGAAGTTTCCGCTGGAATGCAAGACCATCGACGAGATGCTGGCTGGAGGGATCGAGGGCAGTTGCATAACCCTCATCTACGGGGAGGGCGGCAGCGGCAAGACCAACTTCGTCCTGCAGCTCGCGAGGAACATCGCCCGCGAGAAGAAGGTACTGTTCATCGACACGGAGGGCGTCTCCATCGAGCGGCTCAAGCAGATGAGCGGGGACCAGCACGAGAAGATACTGAAGAACATCCTCTTCTCGGAGCCGTACACGTTCAGCGAGCAGCGGAAGATCGTCGAGAAGGCGACCAACCTCGCGGAGAAGAACAAGGACGTCGGAGCCATAATCGTGGACTCCGCGACGACGTACTACAGGTTGACCAGGCTCCAAGATGAGTTCCGGGAGAGGAAGAACCTCGCGGACCAGGTGACGAAGCTGCTTAGAATCTCGCGGACCCGTGACATACCCGTCGTGCTCACGAGCCAGGTCTACACGGACATAAAGACGGGGACATACGAGCCCCTGGGCGGTCACATGCTCTCGCACAACGCGAAGACGATAATCAGCCTCGAGAAGACGGGACCGCACAGGCGGCAGGCAGTATTGATGAAGCACAGGCACCTAGCAGAAGGACTGGTGGCTCCATTCACGCTGACCGACAAGGGCCTTGAGTGCTAGGCGGTCACCTTTTCTACGATGTCCTTCTCTTCGTAGGTCGACAGTATGCTCATCGCCAGGTCGCGGAAGGCGGCCTCCACATTGTCACCGGTCCTGGCACTCGTGAACGTGACGTTTGAGCCCGCATTGGTCGTCCCCATGACGTCGTCCCTGCTGAAATCGAAATCGTCGTGCTGGTCGGCCTTGTTCACCAGCACGTGTATGGGCACGTCCCCGGCGACCTCGAGGCCGTCATTAATCCAGCCGTCCAGTCCTTCGAGCGTCGACTTCCTGGTCACATCGCAGACGGCGATGATTCCCTGGGCCCCGTGGACGTAGGAGCTCATCAGGAGGTCGGCCAGGCCCTTGTTCCCCATGATGTCCCATACCGTCATGTCCACGCGGATCTCCCTTCCGTCACGGGGATGCTCCAGGACGAGCGTTCTCTTGGAGACCTTGGAGCCCATCGTCTTCAGGTACTCGTCACCGAACTGGTCGAGCACGTATCTTCTGATCAGGCTGCTCTTGCCCACTGCCTTATCGCCGACGAGGCAGACCTTCATCTTGATCCTGTCCTCGTTTCTCACTTCCATTGTCGAGAATCTGTGTTGCATACCCATCCCTTTCAAGGCTAGCTTCACTTTCAACAGTTTGTCCGTGACGTCCCTGAGGACCGCTGGGTCATTCTCAGTGGCACTCGGCCATTTCAGTACGAAGGCGGACCTCCCCCTGAGGGGGACCCATTCGTCGTCCTTCATCACGTCGATCAGCTCGTCTGGAAGAGCGCCGTTCTCCTCCAGCAGCAGGCACGTGACCATCTTAGGCATCTGACCTACCACTCCAGTGTATGGGCTGTGCTGATTGAGTTATATCTTCATTTCCGCGCGATTATCGGGTCCGATAATGACCTGGCAGGTCACTTCTTCCTCGACAGCATGAAGTCGGACGCACCCTGGAGGTTCTCTTTCAGAGGCGATGGTAGCTCCTCCAGCGTCTGGTTGCACTTGTCCAAGAACCCCTGCGCTATCTCCTCGGCCCTCTCCAGTGCTCCGTATTCCCTGAACATCTCGAAGGCCCTCTGCACGTCCGTGTCGCTGGTGCCTGCCCGTGACCTGTCCAGTATCGCGAAGAGCTCCTCCCTCTCCTCGTCCGTGCACCGCTCCGAGGCTATCACGACGAGCAGGCTCCTCTTCCCCTCCTTCACGTCAGAGCCCTTCTGGCCCCTGCCCTTTCCCATGGTCATGTCGATGATGTCGTCCCTGATCTGGAACACGGGGCCGATGTGCTTGCCGTAATCCTCCAGCGTGCTGAGAACACCCTCCGATGCCCCGCCAATGACCGCTCCGCCCTGCACTGGGCATGCCAGATAGTAGCCGGTCTTCTCGATGACCGTCTCCAGATATTCGTCCGCGGTCAGGTCGTTCCTCTGGCGGGCCGAGATATCCATCGCCTGGCCTTCGCCCGTGTGGCTGACAGTGTCCGTCAGGAGCTTCACGAGTCGAAGCACGCGGTCCTCCTCGACGCCCCGCTCCAGCGCCCCGAGCGCCGCCTCGTACATCTTCGCGAAGAGGTAGTCGCCGATGTTGATCCCGTGGTCCATCCCGTACTTCTTCCAGACCGAGGGGCGGTCATGCCTGACATCGTCCCCGTCCTGGATGTCATCGTGCGTGAGGAGGAAGTTGTGCAGGAGTTCAGAAGCGACGGCGAAGGGCATCGCCTGCTCGACCGTCCCGCCCAGGCTCTCGCAGGCCAGCAAGGCAAGGACCGGTCTTATCCTCTTCCCGCGGTATTTCCTCTCGTCCACGTCGAGGCCCAGCGAATACTGCAATGCGTCGTGCAGGTTGGGGACCTCCCTTTCCGTCTCGAGGAACTCGGCCATCTCCCGCTCGACAGGGGGCACCATCTCGACCAGGTACGCCTCGAAATCGTCGATCGCCTTTCCCTGGGGGTTCAACCGAGGACCTCCATTTCCTTAAGCCAGTGGGAGGTGGGTCCATTGATGACGTACTCCTTTATGGAGAGCTCCTCCACGTTCGTGGAACCCGTCAGGAACATCGCCACCCGAAGCTCGTTGATTATCGCCCTGAGCTCGGATTCGACTGCCTTGTGCGACTCCTTCGCCGCTGGCAGGAGGCGTGATGCCATTCCCGCGCAGGAGGCCCCGAGCGCGACCGCCCGTGCGATGTCGAGCCCGTTCTGCATGCCACCCGTGGCAATGACGGGAAGGCCAACGTTCGCCCAGATGACGGAGACAGGCGTCGGGATGCCCCAGTTCCAGTACAGCTTTCCGAGGTCCTGCTTCCTTTGGTCGTTGACCTTCTTCGCGCGGTAGAACTCGACCGCGGAGAAGCTCGTCCCGCCGAGCCCTCCGACGTCTATGCCCACGACCCCCGCCTTCTTCAGCGCAATGGCGACCTCGCGGGAGATCCCCGCCCCGGTCTCCTTGGCCAAGATGGGGAATACCCTCGCGATCTCGGATATGGCCTTCAGGCAACCTCTTGCCTTCAGGTCGCCCTCGGGCTGCGCGATCTCCTGGAGGAAGTTCAGATGAACCGCCAGAACGTCCGCGTCAATCATGGTCACGGCCCTCTGCGCATCCTCGAGGTCCAAGGGCTCCTCGCCGAGCTGGGGTATGAGCTGCGGCGCGCCCACGTTACCGATGACGAGCGGGATCTCGTGCTCCCTGAGGACGGAGAATGTGTCCTCAAGGGACGGGTCCGCCAGCGCCTGTCTCTGGCTTCCGACCCCCATGCCGATGCCGACGGAGGCGGCGGCCTTCGCGAGGTTCTCGTTTATCTTCCTCGCCTCCTTGAACCCGCCAGTCATGGCGGATATGACGAGCGGAGCGGAGAGCGTCCTCCCGAAAATCTCGATACCAGCGTCGATCTCGTCCACGTCGATCTCGGGCAGAGCCTTGTGAACGAGGACTATGTCGTCCCAGTAGCGGTAGCTTGCATCAACGTCCTCCTGCGAAACGATCTCAACGTGTTCCCTCTTCCTGTTCTGAGTCATTCTATCTCCTCGATATCTGGGTCCCATGGGCGCCGTGCCCCATGAGGAACTTCATGAGCCTGCCATCCACGCCGCCGTTGATGACCCAGGTCTCCACTCCCAGGTCGGCGATGCCGAACATGAGCTTGAGCTTCCTGAATATCCCGCCCGTGACGTCTGCCTGCGCGGTCTCGCCCTCGATCGTCTTGAACGTGTCCCAGTCCAGTTGTTCGATGGCCTTCTCGCCCTCAGCCGGTGGATAGCTCGGGTACACGCCATCGGTATCGGTCGCGAACACGGCCATCTCTGGCTTGAACTCCCGCGAGAGCCACAGCATCAGGTCGTCGCCCGAGCATATGGCGAACTTCTTCTCCGAGTCGAGAACGACGTCGCCGAAGGTCACGGGCATCAGGCCCATGCGGACGTATTCCTTGAAGGGTCCGTAGTCCATCGACTCCAGGGCACCATCGTTGAAGCGGACGATCGAGCTCGGCGGCAGGGAGACCGGTTTGAGCCCCTCCACGATGAGGGCGTCCATCACCATGAGGTTCAGCGTCTTCATGTCCCTCTGGACGTGCGATACTCCGGAGAGCTGCTTCTCGTTCAGGTATCCGTCCTCCAGCTTGTGCTCCTTCGCGAGGATGTGACCGAACGAGCCCGCACCGTGGACGAGTATCATCTCCACGCCCGACATGCCGATCTCCTGTGCGAGAACCTTCATCCTGTCCGTCCGGAAGGTCTTCAGTCGCGCCTTGTCCGTTATCAGGCTCCCGCCGAGTTTGACAAGCATCATTCGCTGTTGTCCCCTGATTGCGGTGAAAACATCTCATCCATTAATAACCCTTTGGAGCTTCCCTCCGAGGCTGCGTGGTCCGTACGCGCGCTACTTGCTGAGTTCTTCTGCCACCTTCTTGGGCACTTCATCAAAACGGTCATCCATGTGTTTGAACCCCTTCGAGACCGTCTCCGCAAAATCCTTTCCCGCTTGTGCTATTGCTGTCCCGAGATTCTCTCCGAGAGATTCCACAGCACCCACACCCTTGGCCAATTGCTCGGTGTGCAGGAAGTGCAAGTAATCGATGACTTCCATTATGTCACCTCCGCAGTCCTCGACATCAACTGTGAATCGCTCTGGGTCATCGCCCATCTTCTTTACGGTCTCGATATACTCATCAACATGCTTTGACTTGCCACCAACCAGAACCTCAACGGTTTTCTTGTCTGGCAGATTCTCCGCAAAGAAATGAGTTATGGACTGCTTCTGAGCCTCTTTCAGAAGGCATAGCCTAAATCCGATGTCTTGAATCGGCTTGTCCCCTTCGCGAATCGCCAATTTGATTTTCTTCATTCGTAGATTTCAACAGACTTTGGCTATTTATAATTGCCATCGCTTTTGTCAATCATCCGTCGTCCACAACCGCCAACGACCTCCGCACAGGACCGCGCTTCGAAGCAGTTATATACCCTTCGAATCTATTGACGGGGGCCATGCCCAGGAAACCCGCGAGGATGTACACGCCCATACGGGGCCAGTCCTACACCCGCAAGAAATACATAGGTGGAATCCCCGCCCTCAGGATCGTCCAGTTCGACGTAGGCAGCAGAGACAAGCACTTCCCGGTTTCCGTGACTCTCTTTGCGAAGGAGGCGTGCCAGATCAGGCATATGGCCCTTGAGGCCGCCCGCGTCACAGCGAACAGACACATCCAGAAGCACGCGGGAAAGGACTACCACCTCAAGATCAGGATATACCCGCACAACGTGCTCAGGGAGAACAAGATTGCCCAAGGCGCCGGTGCGGACAGGATATCCGAGGGGATGCGCCACGCATTCGGGAAGGCCGTCGGGACCGCAGCCAGGGTCAAGAGAGGTCAGGCCCTCATAACGCTCAAGGTCAAGCACTCGGGCATCGTCGCCGCGAAAGAGGCCCTCAGGAAGGCGGGCGCGAAGCTCCCGACCCCGATAAGGATTCGGATCACCGAGGGCGACAAGAAGTGGGTCTGATTCCAGCAACCTTTTTTACAGAAAAGCACCTACCTGAGCACATGTCGTCTCGAAGGGTCGCCTTTTTCGATGATCTGTCTGAAGGGGAGCTGGCGCGGTCCGGTGTCACGATATCCACCCTCGCGAGGATCGGGCGGGTCGCGACCATTCCCAAGGGCTTCGTCATCTCCCATCCGGTCTTCGACCAATTACGGTCCATGAAGGAGGGCGTCTCCGAGAAGCTAATCCCGTGGTCTGTGGAGCTGGAGATCGCGAGGGCGT
>JAGLRN010000011.1 GCA_023136265.1 Thermoplasmata archaeon | reverse complement strand
TTGTACTCCATCGGTCTGCGTAAACGCTTCTTGTCTTAATTTCTTTTTGGCAAAGCTTATGCATTTCCCCTCGATTCCATTGACGATGACGCCGAGGGAAATCCTGAACGAGCTGAAGTGGCGGGATGACAGGGACCTCGCCAAGGCCAGGATCTGGTATGGGCACAGAGGCGTGGAGAGCGGCTACGTTGTCATCAGCGGCGCGGAGATAACCGAGCTCGAGAGGGGGTACTTCACGACGGTCCAAGCACGGATTCCGATCTACAAGATCTTCCGGATCGAGTACGAGGGAGAGATCATCTTCGAGAGGCACCCAGATGAGAATCCGTGAGTTTATATAGCGATTTGAGTGTCTGAGGGCAGGCTCGGAACGAGTCGTCGAGAAATGCGGTGAAGATATGAATGGCACGCCCAAGGATGAAGAGAAGAAGGAAGTGTTGAAGAACATCATCAGGAGACTGCACAAGGGAGAGGATCCCGATGTCGTGAAGGAGGAGTTCAAGGAATTCCTGAAGGACGTGACGCCGGTCGAGATTTCCAAGATCGAGGAGGAGATCATCAAGGAAGGCATGTCCACCGATGAGGTTCACGGGCTGTGCGACGTCCATCTCGCCATCCTCAGGGAGTCGCCTGAAAAGGAAGAGCTCGTGGCCCCGCCAGATCACCCGATAGGCATCCTCATGGGAGAGCACAAAATCCTCCTTGAGTACGCCAGTGAGCTGGGCATCGTCGCCAAGGACCTGAGGGGGAAGGGAGACTTCGACTCGGTCGCTGACGAGATCAAACACCTTGACCACATCGCGCATCATCTTCAGGATTCCGAGAGCCACTACGTGCGCGAGGAGAACGTTCTCTTCCCGTACCTGGAGAAGCACGGGATAACGGAACCGCCCGCCATGATGTGGATCGAGCACGACAAGATCAGGGAGATCAAGAAGGGCCTATTCACGGTCCTCGAAACGCGAGAGGGCGTGGCCTTCGAGGAGTTCGTCAGCAGGCTCAGCAACGTCGCAGCATCGCTGGCGGACATGCTTTCTGGTCACTTCTACAAGGAGAACAACATACTCTTCCCGGCCGCGATGCAGGTCATGGGCGACGCCGAGTGGAAGGACGCGAGGCAACAGTTCGACGAGCTCGGCTACTGCTGTTTCACCCCAGAGCCCGCCAAGATGGCGATCGAAGAGGTCGAGGAAGCACCCAAGGTCGAAGTGGAGGGGTTGATCGACATCGGAACGGGCCAGCTCTCAAAGGAGCAGGTCGAAGCGGTTCTCAACACGCTCCCCTTTGACATAACCTTCGTGGATGACAAGGACACGGTTCGCTACTTCAGCGAATCAAAGGAGAGGATCTTCCCAAGAACGAAAGCGATTATCGGTCGAGAAGTGCAGAAGTGCCATCCGGAGACGAGCGTGCATGTCGTGAACCAGATCGTGGAGGAATTCAAGAGCGGGGAGCGGGATGTCGCAGAGTTCTGGATTGAGGTCAAGGGCAGGATGATTTACATACGCTACTTCCCTGTTCACGGCAAGAGCGGGGACTACATCGGATGTCTGGAGGTAACCCAGGACATCACGGACATCAAGAAGATAGAAGGGTCGAAGAGGCTGCTCTGACGTCGGAACCCAAGAAGCACACTTCACAACGGTCTTATACAAACCTCCGCATACCAAAGCAGACAGGAGACGGGGAACATGTCATCACAGAATGTGAAGTTCCTTGAGACACTAAAGGCCCATAAGAGAATGATAGTCTACGGGACCAGCTTCCTGATGCTCATCACCGTGATCGCGTTGCTGGCCTCCGTCGGGGCGGATCCCTGCGCAGATTGCCATGAAAGCTCTGGAGTGCTTTTGGGCATAATTGATGATTGGGAAAGCAGCGAACACGCCGACGAGAACGTCACCTGCATAAGCTGTCACGGGGCGAGCGCCTTTGATCCCGACGCGATATCCCACAACGGATACACTATCGCTGTGGTCGTCACACCCGACGATTGCGGGCAGTGCCATGCAACAGAGGCCCAGGAGTTCGGACAGAGCCTTCACTCGCTCGGGGCCGTGTACTACGAGTACCTGTTCAGTGCGGAGAAGCTGCCATTCCTCGAAAGCCAGATCGAGGGCGGGTTCATCATCATCGAGGGCGAAGAGGTGATCGACGCCGGCACCCTGAGGGGATGCCTGGCCTGTCACGGTACGAACATGACGGGCAAGACCACCGAGGACTTCAGGGTGTGGCCCAACAACGGGATCGGACGGATCAATCCGGACGGCAGCAGGGGGAGCTGCTCCGCTTGCCACTCACGACACACGTTCTCGATCGAGGAAGCACGTCACCCCGAGACCTGCGGACAGTGTCACATGGGTCCCGATCACCCGCAGATAGAGATCTACATGGAATCAAAGCACGGTAACATTTATGCCGCCGAGGGCGACAGCTGGAACTGGGGGGAGGATGACTGGGAGGCGGGCGTGGACTTCCGCACTCCCACATGTGCCGCATGCCACATGTCGGCCGCCTCAGGGGTGCCGGTGACGCATGATGTCAGTTCAAGGCTGAGCTGGGAGCTCGAGTCCGCGATTTCCCGCCACACGGACAACACCGCCAATAGCCTCGGGTACAGCATCAGCGATGGCACGAGCTGGGAGGTCAAGCGCGACCGGATGAAGGCCGTGTGCGAGCAGTGCCACTCCACGACCTGGGTGGACAACTACTACGAGCAGGCGGACATCGTTGTCGAGATTTATAACCAGAAGTACACGGAAGCGAAGGCGATCGTGGACGAGCTGCGCGAGGATGGCCTGCTCACGGACGAGAGCTTTGACGAGCCCATCGAGTTCAAGCTGTACGAGATGTGGCATCACGAAGGGCGCAGGGCTAGAATGGGCGCCTTCATGATGGGACCGGACTACGTGCAATGGCACGGCTTCTATGAGATGCTGCAGGACAAGATCGAGATAGAGCATATGGCAGAGGAACTGCGGAGCCAGGAGCAGCAGGATCTAAAGGACGCCGAAACCGCAACATGGCTCAACGCCCTGATAGGCATAGTCCTGCTGGAGACAATAGTGATGGCCGGCCTCGTGTTCGCGTACCTGTCTCAGAGGAAAAAGAGCAAAGAGTAGCTCGAAGAGGAGCCGCTCAGACGAGCTCGTACGTCAGTCTCTCCCTGTCACTCCCCTTACTTCTTCTGCCCAGTACGTGCACTTTGCCGAGCTCGGAAGTGTTCCTCGCATGGGTCCCGCCGCACGGGCAGATGTCGAAGTCCCCTATCTGGATGACGCGCAACCTTCGTATGGACTTGGGAATGAGGTCCATGATGTACCGCTGCTCTCCCATCTTCTCTTCCAGAACGTCCCTGTCCTCCTCGTAGATGGAGACGGGTATGTCCTTGGAGATGACGTTGTTGCAGGTCTCCTCTATCACCTTCAGGTCGTTCTCTTCGAATGAGACCGGATGGAAGTCTATCCTCGAGCGGTTCCCGTGGATCTGATTGCCGACGGTCCTTGCCTTGAATAGGTCATAGACAACGCCAGAGACGACGTGCTGGGCGGTGTGCATCCTCATGAGAGCGTATCTCCTCTCCCAGTCGAGCTCGCCGTGAACGTCATCCGTCTCCGGGACAGGGTCTACGAAGTGCTTCACCGTCCCCTTGTCCTTCTTGACCTTCCGCACGGTGCTCTCTCCGCCCTCCCATCCGAGAACGCCCTTGTCCGTCGGCTGACCGCCCGCTTCTGCGTAGAAGGCCGTCCTGTCCAGAACGACGTGGTCCTCTCCTCGGTCCACGACCCTCGCATCGAATTCCCTGATGTAGTTCGACTCGACATCCTTCATGTAGAGGATCTCTGTCATGCTCCCCCCTCATCCGAATCTGAAGTGTACTCCATGACCCCCTCTGGGATAGTTCCACTTGATGGCTCCCCTTCCGATCTTGTTGCATACGATCAAGCACGCTCCGAGTTCCAGGCACCCATCGATGTTGTACACGAGCTCGCCCTCCTCCCATGTGTAGACCTTCGCCGGGCACACGTAGAGGCACGGCTTGGGCACGCACTGCTTGCAGAGCTCGGTGTCCACTTCGATGAAGGGCTCCTCGTCTGGTTCGAACCTGTCCAGGCCGAGGCGCTCGTCGACGCTGAGCGGTTTCTCGGCGGTCGGCTTCCGCGGGGCAACCATCGCTAATCTCGATGTGCCGCGATTTTATAAAGTTATTCCCGTGGTCAGCAACGAGTGGATGGTAAGGTTCTTAATTGCCCGAGTTTTACCTAGGCCCAAGCCATAGAAGGATGACACATGGACAGGTTCGACGTGATAGTCATTGGCGCTGGTCCCGCGGGAAGCTCGGCGGCGTATTCCCTGGCGAAAGAGGGATTCAGCGTCCTTCTCATCGAAAGGGGCAAGTTCCCAGGCTCCAAGAACGTTTTTGGCGGGAGGATCTACACCTACCCACTCAAGCGTCTCTTCCCGGAGGACTGGCGGGAGGCGCCCATCGAACGCTATGTTGTCCAGGAGAACATCTCCATGCTCTCCGGGGATACGGCCGTCACGGTCCAATACGACTCGCTACGCACGGGGAGTTCGCGGGTGAACAGCTTCACGGCAATCAGGTTGAAGTTCGATAAGTGGTTGGCAAAGAGGGCGGGAGAAGTTGGAGCCATGGTCATAACTGGAACTAGGGTCGACGATCTGCTGGTCTCCAACGGCACGGTTTTCGGTGTCCGGGCGGGTGGCGACGAGGTGAAGGCGAACGTAATCATCGCGGCGGACGGCGTTGCATCAATCTTCGCCCAGAAGGCCGGGATACGACCGGAGCTGATTCCGAAGGAAATCTCCGTCGGGGTCAAAGAGACAATCAAGCTCACGAAGAAGAGGATCGAGGACAGGTTCAACGTCGGCGAGAAGGAGGGCGTGGCCAATGCCTATATTGGGCAGGTGACGAACTTCCTCCGCGGAGGCGGCTTCCTGTACACGAACAAGGATTCCGTGTCCCTTGGCGTCGTCGTACAGTCCGAGGACCTGTCCAGCCACAGAACGGAGATCCAGGAGCTCATGGAGAGATTCAAGCTTCATCCATCCATTCAGAAGTACATCGAAGGAGGGAAGGTCGTCGAGTACTCGGCGCACATGATCCCGGAGCTGGGGACCCGCATGATCCCGAGGCCCTACGCCAACGGGTTCCTCGCGGTGGGTGATGCCGCGGGCTTCGTCCTGAGCCACGGGTATACGTACAGAGGCGTCGACCTGGCCATCCTCTCCGGGATGGCAGCGGCGGAGACGGTGAAGGCGGCCCGCGCAGTGAACGACTATTCGGCGGGCTCTCTTTCCAGATACCTTCACGACCTTCGAAGTCACGGGGTCCTCAGCGAGCTGGAGGAGTTCGGCAGGACGCCGTCGTTCCTTGGGAACCCGAGGATTTACAGCGCGTATCCCCAGCTCCTCTGCGGGATTCTCAACAGGATGTACACGGTCGATGGAGGAAAGAAGGAGAAGATGTTCCACATAGCCAAAGAGGAGATGAAGGGGAAGATCTCACTCATGCAGCTGATGAAGGACCTTCTCGGCGGAACGAGGTCGATGTGAGCATGCCCGAATCCAGCGAACTCAGAATGGTCGTCTGCATCAAGCAGGTTCCCAAGGCCGAGCAGCTCAAGATAGACCCGGTCAAGAAGACGCTGGTGAGGGAGGGCGTGGAGAGCGAGATCAATCCCTCGGACCTGCACGCGCTCGAGATGGCTCTTCAGCTCAAGGACAAGCACGGTGGTTCCCTCCTCGCGCTGAGCATGGGCCCGCCAAGGTTCATACAGGCCCTGGAGACTGCGATAGGCATGGGCGCCGACGAGGGCATCCTCCTTTCGGACAGAGCCCTGGGCGGTTCCGACACTCTTCCCACATCCCATGCGCTTTCGAAGGCGGTCGAGCACCTTGGGGATTTCGACATCATCTTCTGCGGGGAGGAGACGACAGACAGCTCCACGGGGCACGTCGGGCCGGGAATGGCCGCGAACCTGGACTTGCCCCAGCTGACCTACGTCGTCGAGGTCGAGGTCCGGGACGGGCACGTCAGGGCCAAGAGGGCCGTCGAGGACGGGTTCGAGGTCTGGGAGACCACGCTTCCGCTCGTCATCACCGTGAATCACGGATGCAATCATCCCAGGGAACCGACCCTTCTCGGGAAGATCAAGGCGAGAACGATAGGGATCATAGATGACGTGAACGCCGACGATGTCGGCCTGGACAAGGAAAAGATAGGCCTGAGCGGCTCACCGACGGTCGTGGACAAGATCGAGACGGTCGAGCTCCCGGACAGAAGCGGGAGGATTTACAGCGGAGAAGCGAGGGAAGCAGTGACGAAGCTTCTCGACGACCTCGAGGCGGAGGGCATCATATGAGCCGGGCCAAGAAATCCAAGGGAGTGATGGTCTTCATCGAGTTCAGGCGGGACCATATCCGGCGGGGGTCCATCCAGCTCATCGGCGAGGGAAGGAGGATCGCGGACATCCTCGGCGTCAAACTTAGCGGGGCGCTTCTCGGCCACGGCGTCAAGAAGTACGCCAAGGAGGCGATCCAGTACGGCCTCGACAAGGTCCATCTCGTGGAACATCCCATCCTCGCCAGCTATGCCGCGAGCCCCTATTCGAAGGTCATGGTCGAGCTCGTCGAGAAGTACAAACCGGAGATCATGCTCCTGGCCGCCACGAAGAACGGAAGAGAGCTCGGCGGCAGATTCTACGTCCATCTTCAGACGGGACTGGCGGCGGACTGCACGGCGTTCCGCGTCAGCAAGGGCAAGAACCTCGTGATGATCCGCCCCGCGTTCGGCGGGAAGAGCCTGGCTCACATCATGTGCAAGAAGACGCGACCCCAGATGGCGACCGCCCGCCCGAACGTCTTCACCGAGCCCGAGAGGGACCCGAAAAGGAAGGGCAGAATAATCAAGGAGAACGTCAAGCTCGGCCCCGAGGATGTGGACGCCAAGATGGTCCAGTTCATCGCCCACATGGAGGACGAGGCGACGAGGCTCGCCGACGCGGACGTGATAGTGGCCGGGGGTCATGGTATCAGAAAGGCGGACACGTTCGGAACGCTGCAGGAACTCGCGGACGTTCTCGGCGGCACGGTAGGCGGGTCCAGAAAGGTTGTGGATCTCCGGTGGCTTTCCAAGGACAGGCAGGTGGGGCAGACCGGTAAGACCGTGAGGCCGAACGTCTACGTGGCAATCGGGATATCAGGAGCGGTCCAGCACCTCGCGGGGATGCAGGAGTCCGAGAAAATAGTCGCGATCAACAACGATCCCGAGGCAGAGATTTTCAAGATTGCGGACTTCGGCATCGTGGGGGACCTCTTCGAGATAGTCCCGGAGATGATCCGCCAGATCAAGGAAAGGCGGCCCGCCAAAGAGCCTACCTGAGCAGTGCCCTGGAGATTACCATCCTCTGGATCTCGCTCGTCCCCTCGTAAATCTCAGTGATCTTCGCGTCCCTGTAGTACCGCTCGACGGGATACTCGCGCATGTAACCGTACCCGCCAAAAATCTGCACCGCATCTCTGCTGACGTTCACGGCGACGTCCGAGGCCTTCAGCTTCGCCATTGCCGCTTCTTTGGAGAACCTCCCGCCCTTATCCTTCACATACGCCGCTCGGTAGACGAGGAAGCGCGCAGCATCGATTTCCGTGGCCATGTCCGCTATCATCCACTGGATAGCCTGGAACGAGGATATGGGCTTGCCGAACTGGATTCTCTCCTTCGAGTACGCGACCGCCTCGTTCAGAGCTCCTTGGGCTATCCCAACCGCCTGGGCGGCGACTCCGATTCGCCCCGCATCGAGGGCCCACAGAGCAATCTTGAAACCATCGCCCTCCTCTCCGAGGAGGTTCTCCTTCGGTATCCTGCAGTCCTCGTAGTTCATCTCCATCGTGACGGATGCGTGGATTCCCATCTTCTTCTCCTTCTTTCCTCTTGAGAACCCAGGCGCATCGGTCGGAACAAGGAACCCGCTTATTCCCTTGTACCCCTTCTCCTTGTCGGTCATGACGAAGACCAAAGAAAGGTCCGCGCCGGCCGCGTTCGTGATGAACTGCTTCCTTGCGTTGATGATATACTCATCACCATCCAGCCTCGCGGTGCCCTTCACCGCGGCCGCATCCGAGCCCGCATCTGGTTCCGTCAGGCAGAAGCATCCGATCTTCTTCCCGCTGGCGAGGCCTGGAAGCCACTTCTTCTTCTGCTCCTCGGTTCCGAACTTGACTATCGGATCACATCCGAGGGAGTTGTGGACCGAGACCGCCACGGCCACGGATGGGTCTATCTTGGAAAGCTCCTCAACGGCGATGGCATAGCTTATCACATCCGCACCAGAGCCGCCGTACTCGGGTGGAATCGCCATGCCCATTATTCCCATATCGCCCAACCTTCTCAGGATCTCTATCGGGTATTCCGCCTTCTCATCAAACTCCGCCCGAGTAGGCTTGATCTCCTTTTCCGCGAAGTCTCGGACGGTCCTCTTCAGCATCTTCTGTTCATCACTCAAGTCAAAATCCATGGTCCTACCCCCTACGCAGAAGGGGAAAAACTTCGGCGTCTATAAACATTC
>JAGLRN010000109.1 GCA_023136265.1 Thermoplasmata archaeon | reverse complement strand
TGGTCAACGGACTCGGCAGGGTCAACGGCGTGACGAACGGAATCGTCAACGGCTTCAGGTCAACCAGAGCTGGACTCACCAACGGGGTCACAAACGGGCTGGGATTGACGAACGGTCTGGGCGGTTTGAGGTTCTCATCTGAAGCGAAGTTCAGTCGCTGGAAGGTGCTTCTCATACCACTGATCGCTGTAGCGCTGCTGATGTCCTCGCTATTCGGTCCTGTCGGAGAGGATGTCGCAACAATGGGCAGCATCAGGATCGACGGTCAGTTCAGTGATTGGACAGATGCCTCGAGAATGCAGAGCTCTGGAGACTTCATGATCAATCCCAACATCGACATCATCGAGACAGCGGTCGAGAACAACGTGGAGTATGTATCGTTCTACCTGAGCGTGAGCGGAAGCGTCCTGCAGGGCGAGCCGATCACTCGCAGAGCCGACGCAGTTCACATCTTCGTTGACGTTGACAGGAGTTATGGTACGGGTTACCAGATCAGGGGGATCGGCGCAGATTTCATAATCGAAGTGTATGGCGCCAACGGAGAGGTCGCCCTTTCCAGGCTAATGAGGTTCGACACGAACAGAGGGCAAGAGGACTGGAACAGCTGGCTGTCCGAGGTGAGCGTGCATTCCGAGGTCAGCGGGCAGAACCTTGAGACCCAGGTATATTGGCCGACAATAGCAGCTGAGCCGACGACGATAGACGTTCTCTTCCATGCGAAGAGCTGGAACGACCACGAGGATTTCGCGGACTTCATCAGCAGCAACAGCGAGGGCGTACTCCTTGTGCGGCAGAGAAGCGGTATCCAGAATGATGTCCTGACCGGTATGAACCAGGTCCTCCTCGAGGTGGACCTCTTCGCCGTTGACACTGACATCGAGGTTCAGAGCATCGAGGTGGCGATAACCGGGACTGCAGAGTATGCGGACGTCAGTGCGGTAAAGCTCGTCGATTCGGGCGGGACGCCGGTGTCCCAGAGGATATGGATGGGACCGACAGTGATCTTCGATGCTCCGATCACGATCCAGTCACAGGAGATGGAGAGGTATCACGTGGTTGTGGATATCGCATCCACGAGCAGCCGAAACACAATCGGTGCCAGCATTCCTCACACCGGTGCCGTGACTCTGACGAGCGGAGTGGTCACGGTCGAGAGAGTGGCAGCGACTCTGGACGTGGGCTATATCGAGGTAATCCCTTCCGACATCGTCATTGACGGAGGCTTCGCGGACTGGCTTGGCATGTCTCTGGATTCCAATGACGAGCCCGAGACCAGCTTGATACAGAGTGTCGATATCAGAAGCTACGATGCCGCGAACGACAACACGAGCGCGTCGTTCTACCTGAAGGTCGATGAGGAGGTTTTTGGCGGGACGTCGGTCCCATATGATACCCCAACCATCCCAACCGGAAGTGGACCTGTCATAATCGACAGCGACCGGGACTCCGTTCCAGACAATGTTGACGGGCCGAACGGTGATGGCACGCGACCGTTTGACTTCGATAACGACGGTGTGTCCGACGTTCAGACGGGATATGACTATGACGGGGACGGGGAGACTGACTATCCATTTGGATCAGACGAGTGGCTGCAGACGACCATACCTGCAGACTACCCGGCAGCGTACGCAAATGTGACGGTCAGCATATTCATAGGTCCGCGAGTGGAGCCAATAATCCTAGGCGAGGACATCTCACTAATCTTCATCGATACGAATGAGACTTCCGGAACTGGATATGGAGTCGGTCCGGTCAGTGCCGAGTACATGATCCATGTGAGGGGCAAAAACGGCAACATCATCAGCAGTGAGGTCTATCAGCACACTGGTACAAGTCCAGGACAGTGGGTATGGAGTTCACTTGGGAATGCCGACGCGCGTACGGACTCCTCCCAGCTGGAAGTTCAGGTTCCCCTGACGTCGATTGGACTTGGCCCCGGTGACGGCTTCGGTGCCTATTTCCACACGTCCGCATGGAGTCAAGCAGGAGAGGACTACTCGGATGATGCACTGCACAATGTGACCACGCGCAGCGCGCCAGAGTCCCGTACAAGGCACTACGCGGATGCGAACGGAGGCTATGGGCTGGTGGCACCGGACGGCGGCACAATCGACATCACGATTGACGGTGAACTCAACGAGACCAATGAAAATGATTGGACGACTACGGCGAAGACAGACACGTATAGCTCCAACATCAAGACCTATGCTGTGTACAATAACACCGACCTCTTCGTCGCCGTGGAAGTGCTTGCGCAGACAAGCGGGAACGGAAACGCAAATGACTACGCAGAAATAGCGTTCGATACCAATCATGATGGCGGGGCGAATCCACAGACTGACGACTACAAGTTCCGGGCGACTGACAGCACTGGATCCTCGACGCTGGAGGAGTGGGACGGGACAGGTGCAGGATGGGACCAGACATTCAGCCTCGGAACATGGGACGCCGAAGGAAACGACACTGACACCTACGTCACTTACGAGTTCGAGATCCCTCTCGCATATGTATTCGGAACAAGCACACCCTCAGAGGGGGACATCGCGGGCTTCTGTGTTCACGTCTACAACTCCACAGGCAATACGTATTACTATTGGCCTGATGCGACAGGGTCGGGCAGTTCGAATGGTCGAGAGGACACTCCAAACGACTGGGGAGACCTGTTCTACAAGAGGCCGCGCCTTGTCATAAACGAGGCCTCACCGAAAACCACTGAAGAATGGGTGGAACTCTACAATGGTGGAGACGCTATCGACATAAACGGCATAGTCATTTCCGACCAAGATGGTTTTACCTGGAAAAGATCGTCGTCCTTGGTTGTGCCAAACGATGTCTACATCATTCTGATGAATGGAACCGGCACAGATGATACCGACTTCTCGGATGGAAATGGGACACTGTATATCGGTACTACAGAATTCGCAGATTCGGGCGACGATGTACTCCTCAAGTTTGGCGGAAATGACATGGGATTGGACTTCGTGAAATGGGGAGCTGGAGGTGATGTTCAAGATTGTCCTTCGGATCCTGCTTCAGAGAACTCTTGGAGCGGGACCTTACCTGCACCTTCTGGAACAGACACCATCGGTAGAGACAAAGACAGCTCCGACACGAACACTGCAGGTGATTGGGACAAGAACGGTGGTCCTGATGTGAATCTACCAACGAAAGGCCATGTCAATTATGAGGCTACTTTGACAGTTCACGGAGGTGACCAGGCACCTTCCTCAGTCTATCAAGGCCAGACTCTGGTCGTGATGTTGAACCTGACTCTGTCAGCAGATTACGGCTGGATTGAGGTCACAGAGTTGGATGTCCGGAAAACTGGAACGAGCTCAACAGAATCCGATATCTCTGCCGCCACCTTGTGGGATGACGTGGACGGGGATGGCGAGTACGACTCTGGGACTGACACCTATATTGAAACCGGAATCTACTCTGGAGGAAACTACACCTTTTCGAGTCTGTCTGTGCATGTCCAGAATGGCAACCCGAAACACCTTCTGATCATCTACAACATCTCTGCATCGGCGAACACGGGAGTCACTGTTGGTGCTCAGATTGATGGCGAATCGAATGTCACAGTGACTAGCCCAGATAGCGTGGCCTCATTCTCCGCCATAAACTCAACGAATTCCACAATCCAAGGGAACGTCCTGACCGTGT
>JAGLRN010000108.1 GCA_023136265.1 Thermoplasmata archaeon | reverse complement strand
AGGGCCCTCCTCACCTTCCGGAGGAGCCGCTCGGGAATGCACGGTTCCAGCGAGTCCTGCGAGTAGTGGATGTACTCCTCGAGACGGTAGATGTAATCCGAGCTATGAGGGGCCTCTTCCAGACCCCGCTCGGAGTACATCCTGAACAGACCGTCCGCTAGCCTGGGCATGCTCTCCGCCTCGCCGACGTGGACGTAGTCGAAGCACTCGAGCAACGCGGCGGGGACTCCCCTGAAGGCCATTCCATCACCGTACTCGTAGCTCTCGAGCTCCGTCGTGTCGATGATCATGAGCAGCGACGTCTCCACTCCTTCCAGCTTCGACGGACTGAACTCGCGCATCATCTTGTTCGCGAAATCGACGGACCCCTCGTCGGAGACTCCATCGACTATCGTGATGCCGCCGTCGCACACGGTCAGGTCGGGGAACTCGTCGGACTCCCATATCCCCCGCCTGAAATCGTTGAGCGTGCACATCTCGAGCCTGTCGGCTAGGGAGCGCAGGAAGCACCTCAGCGGAACGCTCGGGTTGACGACCGCGATGTTGATGGACCCGCGGAGGAGGATGTCCCCGACCTCGCGGCTCACCCCTCCGAACATCTGGAGCATGAGCGCTTCGCCCAGCTTGCTGTCCAGGACATCGCCCGCGGAGAGCGATCTCAGCATCAGGTCCTTGAACTCCCCGCTCGGCAGCTCAGCGACCTTGCCCTTTCTCTTCATTCTTGACCTTCTCGTTGTATCACCTCAATAGATAGTCTATCCTTCCCGTCGTTCAGAGCGTGTCGAAAAGAGAAGAGTTCATCTGCAGACCGTCTCAGCGAGAGGCTGACCTTCCTGCACGTCCTCGGACAATCGGACGACATCCTGCAGGTCCCCTATCCTGTTGGACGCCGTGGACGTTCCCTCGCGATCGAGGAGGTATGCCCTTATGCCCCTCCGCTGAACGGGCCAGACATCAAGGTTCCAGGTGTCCCCGACCATGACGATGCGTTCCTTTTGCAGGCCCCTTCCGCACTTGAACTCGTATAGATACTTCGCCTTGTCGTCCCTGATCACGACATCCTCGAAGTACTTTCCTATGTTGAAATGTGCAATGAGCGGATGAAGGACGTCCTCGTGGTTCCTCGACAGGATGTACAGCCTGTGCCCGCGGGTCTTGAGCGCCTGCAACAGGGCCGGGACTCCCGGATCCAGTTCGAAGTATTCCTTGGCCCTCTTCACGTTCCTTTCCCCATGGTTCCAGAAGTCCTCGCTCGTCTTCCCTCCGCGCAGGCGGTACAGGGTCCCTTCGGCATCGAAGAAGATGTGAAGAGGCTTCTCACTGCTCATTGCGATACGTATCACGCGTCGTGCACCTATTAGGTTTCCCCAATACCGTTTGAATGAGAATCATACTGTTTGACAAACAGTATAAACATTCTTATATACAGGAACTGTTAGGTGAAACAGATGGCAACGCTCTTCGGTACCCTTGGATGGCGCCCCGATTCTCTCATTCCTTCGATCAAGTCGACCGAGGGCCTCGAGAAGGTCATCTTCTACCACAGCGACCACGAGAGGAGCAGGAAGGCCCGCGACCAGGTCGTGGAGTACTGCGAGGACAGGAACATACCCGTGCGGTCCATTGAACTGAGGGATGCTTTCGACCTCATCAAGATCGCGAAGAGGATAAGGGACGACGTCAGGAGGGAGAGGGACAACGGGAACGCAGTGGCGAAGTTCAACATCGGCGGGGGGACCAGGCTGATGAGCAGCGGTGCCCTGCTCGCCTGCGTTCTCGAGGGGATCCCGACGACGTACGTCCACGACGACACGCTCGTGGAGTTCCCGCTCCCCCTCCTCCAGATCGAGTACTCGGCGGCCCTCACTCCCAAGCAGAAGGAGACGCTCCTGATCCTCATCGCCCACGACGGCCCGGTCACGCAGACGGAGCTCTCCAAAGAGCTAGGGATCCACAAGGCGACGGTGAATCACCACATCAAGCAGCTCAGGATGAAGGGCCTGGTGAGCGTGACGATCGACCCGAAGGATTCAAGGCAGAAGATCATAGAGGCGGCTCCGTTCGTGGAGCTGCTCGTCGAGTAGCGGTGGTCCGTTGAAAGTCCTCATATCGACCTATGGGTTCGACGAGAGGAAGGTAGTCGCGGCTATGTCGAAACTCGCGTACGACAAGCTCCTGCTGGTCGCCGGCGATGACGTTCTGGAAACGCAGGGCTATCTCAGGCTGAAGAAGATGGAGAGCCTCGGACCGAGCAAGATGGAGACCGTCACCGTGGACGTCCACGACTTCCGGGACTGCCTGGACAAGGTGGACCGAGCCATAAGGAAATGGGACGTGGAGGAGAACAGCGTCGTTCTGAACATCAGTGGCGGGACCGTGATCCTCGCTGACGCGGCCCTCCTGGCGGGATACCACAACGGCGTCGAGATCTACCATGTCGATGAGAAGGTGACGAAGCTGCCCGTCATCAAGGGCATGAAGGTCAGCGACCGGTTCACCGAGCGGCAGGCGCTTCTGATCAAGGCTCTCGAAGCGGACGACACAATCCCGAAGCTCGCGGAGAGACTCAAGAACACTGGAATCGACGAGCAGGCTGTCAGACGGGAGGTCCGCATGCTGTCCAACGAAGGCGTGATAGGGCAGCGCCTCGAGAAAGGCCAGATACGGCTGGATTTCAACGAGGGGCAGGAGTGGTTCAAGCGGTTCCTATAGGAGTTCTCTTCCCAGGGATCGTCACTCTAGAGTGCCGTATTCGCCAATGTGAAGAGCTTCCACTGCGCCAGAGACCGCCTTCAGCAGTTTATCGTCCGCAGTGTAGAGGGGAAGAACCACTTGGCGACGACGCTAGCGTCAATCACGCCTCGGGCCATACCGCCCGTCCCTCCAGAATCGGATCGTGTTGATGCTGTCGTACCTCTTCGCAGGCTTTCGGGAGAGCTTCTGGGACATCAAGAGGGCCTTCACCTTGTTCTCTCGGGATTGCTTCTCTGCAATCTCTCGAATCCTCTGACAAAGCGCTTCGCTCCAGTTCACTCCCTTTGTCCGCCGCATTGCTTCCCTGGTTTCGGGGTCGAGCCGTATCGTGATTACAGACATTGCAGACCATATGGGCATGCTCGCATACAAATCTTCGGCTATGGAGGCGGACATGAGTCGAGGGCTCCATAATAGGTATGTCTGATGTGTAGATTCTTTACTTTGAGTAAAGCTTTTCTACCTGTAATCGGGTGTATACAGCATGAAGAAGAAGGTGACGACCGCCACGGTCAGCTCGAAGGGGCAGATCACTCTTCCAAAGGTGCTGAGAGAGAAGTATCACCTGACCGAGGGGGAGAAAGCCATCATACTCCCTGCCCGTGAGGGAATCCTGATAAAGCACAGGGAGCTCTCCTTGAGGGGAATGCTTGCTGGCAAGATTCAGACGGATCGCTTCGAGAAGGACCTCAGGCATCTGAGGAGGGAGTGGACCCTCTGAAGGAGTACGTCCTAGACACGATAGCCCTCGTGAGGTTGCTCGAGGACTCACTGCCCAAGAAGGCGAACGACATAGTCCGGGGAGCCGAGAAGGGTGAGAACCTTCTGCTCGTTCCCGAGATTGTCATGGGCGAGTTCCTCTACATCGCACTCAAGGGAAGGCTGGAGACGGATGACCCAGTAGCAACGACAGAGGAAGTCCTCATGCATTTGAGATCCTCGCGATTCGTCTCCGCCGTTCGAATGGACTTCTCCTGCTGGGAGGCCTTTCTCGAAGTCGGCCTGGCTGAGCTACACGACAGGATGATTTGCTCCATCGCCTTTGCCAGGAACGCCCCCGTGATAACGGCCGACAAGGAAATCACCTCCTGGGGCGGGGTGGAGATCGTCTGGAACTGATCAAGCACATGCGCACTGCCTGGAAACGTCTGTTTCGCTCCACGCGCTCGCGCGGGACAGAGTCCTCATCTGTCTTCGGCAATTGCTCATATCTATGCTCCAGTGTCCTCTACTATTATGTGAGCACGGAGAAAAATGAAGCACAGGTTTATTAAGCAGGACTGTTTGGCTCAGGCACACGTGCAGGAACAAAGAACCTCTTCGGATCCTATTCCTGCCGTTAAGAAAGGAGAGTGAGAAATGGATCGAGAGACGCACAAGGCAGTTTGTTCTGACTGCGGCCAGGAATGCGAAGTTCCCTTCAAGCCTGACCCAGACAGACCCGTCTACTGCCGAGATTGCTGGGCCAAGAGACGGCCGCAGAGAAGCAGAAGATACTAGAAGTCAGTGCTGACCCCCAAGTGAGACCGCGGCAAGATTGGTCGAGCAAGTACGTCTTGACGATCGATGACTTAAGCGGTAGGGAGACTGTCTTCGTTTTTTCTCCCTTCAATCCACAGAGAGTCGATAGACTATGAGGCAATCCGTCAGAACGGCAAGAGAAGACTTGTCCGCTTCATCGTGAGTTGCAGGGCGGTCTATTCAGAGCTACTGCGGAACGGTCTCTTGCACGGCTCAGCAGGCTGAGATTTGATCGTCATCGAAGTCCTCGATCTCCTCGACCTCGATGGCTTCATCGGGGACGAAGTGCTCGAACAGGAACCTCCATTCCTGAGCGGACACGAGCCTCTTCGTCTTGGATATCCTCGTCGTCCTGACGCTTGTGACACCATCAAGAGATCTCACATAGCTCTCGACGAATCCCCTCAGTGTAGACTCCCCCCTGCAGGAGTAGGACACGAAGATATCGCCTCCCTCCCCTCTGAGAGTGTAGGCGAGGTAGTTCGGCACAACGGCCTGCGTTGCCTTGTAGCGGGACAGCTTATCATATGTCTCCGCCAAGAAGCGAGGCTCGCATGACACCGCGATCGTGAACCTCTTCAGATTCTCAAACGTGCCCTTAGGGATGGGGAAGAACCTTGGATTCATCAGACCGATGAGTTTGATCGACCTCACGTACGTTAACGGAGCCACATGGGTCAACACAAAGTCCGAAACGTCGCTCTTATCCTTCCCACCGATGAAGAGACTGACGTCCTCTCGCATGTCCCTGTGCGTAACGTAGACGACTTGACAATCGGAGTTGCTCCAATCATCGTGATTCGCTATTACGTAGTCCCAGAGCTTCTTGAGGTTCCCCGGCCTATAAACTACGGTTCCCCCCTCTCCCTTTTCTTTCAGCCAGACCCTAATCCTTGCTATTGTCAACATTGCGAATCCTCCACCACATCGTGAGGTCGAGAACGATTACCATAGAATAATCGGCCCACTGCTATTTGCCTTTTTTGGAAGTATTTGTCAGGATTCAGGCTCGACAGGATGAGCATCGAGACCGAATTCGACAACAGCAAGACCGATGAATGCATGATATCATCCTTCCCCACCAAGACATCAACCTCTAGTCCTTTCAATCATCGCCTTCACACTCACGATTCCTGGGCAACATAGAGAGGGGATGTACCCTCGATTCTGTCCAACCTCATCATATGTTTCTTTCGCATCACAGCTATCTGATTCAGAACGCGCGCGCCCGGAATTCTCGTCAGTTCCGCAATCGTCTTCACCGACAGGGGTTCACTCTTCGTGGCCTGGAGTATGCGGTGCCTGTCGAACTCATCTTCTATTGCTTGGTCCAGAAGTGTGTCCAGCTCCTCTTCTGTGAGTCTCTTTCCATAGACATTGCCTGCTCCCTCTATCTCGATCTGCTTGTTGATCAAGGCTCTCAGCCGGAAATCCTGGGCCGCGCTCTTCGCCGCTTCAAGAAGCTGTATCATGTTCGGGTCTGGCTCCTCACCGGCAACTGGGTTGGGACCCATTTCCCTTATGAGGTCTGTGAATTCCGACATCAGACCTGCAAACCGTGCTCCTTCTGAGGCGGATATCCAATCCAGCCTGACTCGAAGAGGGTCCATTCCTGCCTTCTCGACCAGTTTCTTGGCAAGCTTCATTCTTTTCTCCGTGTAGTAGTTCCCCTTCGTGTAATGGCAATCGCCGGGATGACAACCTCCGACGAATACGCCATCCGCACCACGAAGGAACGCTCCAAGTATGATCAGAGGGTCCACTCTTGCAGAGCACATCACTCGAACCACGTTGACATTCGGCGGATATTGAAATCGACTGACTCCGGCCACATCCGCAGCGGCATACGAACACCAGCTGCAGAGGAAGGCTACGATTCGAGGGGTGAATCCCCCATCGGAATCCTTCCCGGCGCCGACAATCGTGGCAACCTGTGCGAGTATCTGCTCCTCGGTGAAATGCTTGGCAGTCGTCGCCCCACTTGGACAGCCGCTCGCACAACTTCCACACCCCTTGCAGAGAGCATCTGTGACGAGGGCTTTGCCCTTCTCCTCATCAATACGAATGGCATCATACGGACATATGGCTTCGCACGTTCCGCATTTCATGCAGACTTCTTCGTCGACGTAAGCAACCGGTCCCTCAGCAACCAGCTGATCCTTCGAAAGAATTCCCATGGCCTTCGCAGCTGCGGCCTGGGCGTGCGCCATGTTTTCGTCCACGAATCTCGGTCCTTGAGACAAGCCGCACAAGAGAATGCCGTCGGTAGCGAACTCGACTGGTCTGAGTTTCTTGTGGGCCTCCAGGAAGAAGCCATCCGCACCCAAAGGAACCTTGAGAACCTCCGATAGTCTCGCGTTGTCTGGATTGGCTCTCGTCGCGGCGTTGAGGACGATATATTCAGGTTCGAGAAGGATGTCCATCATGAGGAAGCGGTCATTCACCACAACCTTCAGCTTCCCGTTCTCCTCCGTGACCTCGGGAGGGTTCTCGTCGTCGTA
>JAGLRN010000107.1 GCA_023136265.1 Thermoplasmata archaeon | reverse complement strand
TACCCCCTAGACTCACTTCACCTGTTGTTCAAGGTTTGTGTTCGAAGTATTCTAAAAATCCTATTGGTCTCACGGTATATAATACTTAGCGGAGACTGGGAACCCGAGAATCGATTCCCTTCTTGCACAGGAAACGAAGGATTCTTATCCCACCTGCCCCATGTTTTTGGAAGTGAGAAAAATAAGAAGCGGAGTTTACGGTCTCAATCCCCTCATGGACGGAGGGATAAATGAGAATACGACAACGGTAGTGATAGGCTCGTCAGGTGCTGGAAAGACGACACTTGCGGGTCAGTTCCTGAGAAGGGGACTTGAGTCAGGAGAGGATGCCGTCTTCCTCACGCTGGACGAGTCTCCCGCGCAAATCGTCAAGGAGTCCAAGCTCATGGGTTGGGAGGACATCGAGGACTATCTTGAGAATGGGCAGATGGTCTTTGTGGACGCTGGCGGGAAGCAGTTTTCCAAGTTCATTCAGAAGGAGCTAGCTGAATTCGTGGACGAATGGGCAGGTCACAGAGCAAGAATCGTCATAGACCCGCTCACGCCCGTTCTCTGGTCCGTTGAGGACAAGTACAGCCAGAGAGAGCTCGTATCCTTCCTACTGAGAGAGACGAGGAAGATAGGAACGGTCCTGTGCACGCTTGAGGAGCATGGAGTGATGGGCGACCTCTCCGGCCCAGAGATTATAATTCCTATGTATCTTGCCGACAACGTCATCCACCTCAGGTACAAGAGTCACGAGTCCCCCGAGAGGAGGGAACTGAAAATCGTGAAGTGTAGAAGCAGCAAGCACAGTCGTGCCTGGCATCCTTATGGCATAATGAAAGGCGTGGGCCTATTCATTCTGGGAGTGGAGGACGTGTCGGAGAGGGCTGAGCACGCAGAAAGGGCAAGAAGGACGATAGATGAGGTTCTCAGCAGAATCCCCCAGGAGAAGACCGCCAAGCTATCAGGAAAGGCTCTCACGAACTTCTACCGCACGGTGGAGACGCTCCTCAAGGAGGATTCCTGGGACGTGGATCCAGAGAGAGTGATCGAGCTCATACTTCAGGAGTACGATCTTTGGTAGGGAGAGGGATGCCTAGGAAGATGGGAGAGGCCCTGAAAGAGATCGTTGGCGAGGGCGCGGATGAGAAAGGGGAGAAGAAGCGGCACCCGGTCTCGGTGCTCATGAACCCGAACCGCCTCCGGATATTCCAGTTCCTATGCAACTTCCCGTGCAGCCACCAGAAGAGGATAGCGAGCGGTCTCGAGCTGAGCAACCCGACCGTCAGGTGGCACATCCAGAAGCTCATCCTCAGCGGGTACGTGAAGGGCAAGGTCGTGAGCGGGAGAGCGGTCTACTACCCCGCAGAGATGATCTCGGGCGACAAGGCCATCGAGGCGTTCTACTGGATGGGGGACAAGGATGTCAATCTCCTCTTCAGGGCCGTCCTGGAACGACAGGGGTCCACCATCGAGGACCTGACCGCCGCGCTGGACGGCGGGAGGAGCAAGGTCCGGTCCGGCCTGGCGACGCTCGAGCGGCTGGGGATGGTCGTCCCCGTGATAGACGGGCGGTTCAAGCGGTACTTCCCCACGGACGAGGTGTCGAGCATCGAGAGCCAGAACAGGAAGAGGCTGAGGCAGTTCAAGCGGTTCCTGATGAAGAAGCTCGAGGGCGACAGGTTAAGTCCCGAGGTGCACATGTCGAGGTCCCGCGAGGCCGAGATACACATCATGATCGGCAAGACGCGCACGAGCCTGAAGATCCCGCCTGAGCCCCTGACGAGCGTGATAGCATCAGTTGGTGAGTCCGATGAGAGCGGCGAAGAGATCGAAGACTGATTCCATTCTCAACTACCTGGTCGACAGACCGAATCGGCCGGTAGGCCTTTCGGAGATGTCGTCCGACCTCGGGTTCGACGGCAAGAT
>JAGLRN010000106.1 GCA_023136265.1 Thermoplasmata archaeon | reverse complement strand
TCCCGCAGTTGGCGCACTCCTTCATGTCGGCGGCGCCTTCTTCCTCGGCCTCCTCCTCGGGGGCCTCCTCGGCCTCCTCATCGGGCGGAGGCGCTTCTTCCTCTTCCTCTGCGGGTGCCTCTTCCTCCTCCTCAGGCTTCTTCCTCTTCGCCAGCAGTATGATGACGAAGATCACGATGATTATTATGAGGAGGATGATCCACCAGTATGTACCGAAGAAGTCGTCTTCCGCCTTCTCCGTAACAGTTATGGTCAGCGTGTCCGAGTCGAATAGAGCGCCTGGGTCAGTCACCGTGAGGGTCACTGTATAGGTTCCCTCAGTAGAGTAGCTGTGCGATGGCTCAGCGAGTGTGCTTGTTTCACCGTCTCCGAACGTCCATGCGTATGTCAGCGTGTCCCCAGCATCTGGATCGGATGAACCAGTGCCGTCGAAGTGAATCGTCTGTCCCTCTTCGGCGGTCGTCCTGTCAGCGGTCGCAACTGCGGTCGGTGCCAGGTTCGAGGGCGCAGCGGTCGTGAATGACCAGATGACCGAGCACTCAGGTTGCTCCCAGCCATCATCGGCGCAGACGTTCCAATAGTAGTCTGTTAAGTCTGTGAGTGCCGTAGTTATGGATACTTCCGTATCTGTCGTCGTCCCTTCTTGAAGGAATGGTGCGGTGACCGTTGTCTCGTTGTCGAGATACCAGTAATAGGTTATCGCATCGCCGTTGGGGTCAACAACAGCAGACCAGTTCAGAAGAGGCGTTGTCGGGATGTCCACGGCGTTGTTCGCTGGATCCTCAAGCTGTGGTGCGGGTGGCGGGGCACTCATGTTGAACGCAAGCTCAGACCAGCCACTCCATTCAAGGCCATCGGACACGTTCACCCTGAAGTAGTAGGATTCTCCCAGTACGAGCGTTGTTCCAGCGTAGGTCGTTGTGTTCGCGGAAGTGGTGTCCGAATCGCTCCACGTTTGAGTACCTGTCCCGTCGGGGTCTGTCCAAACCTCGACCGCGTACTCAGCCTGTGAATCACCGTCGGGATCCGTGAATGTCCAGTTGAAGGTTGGCTGGCTAACCATGATGTGCATGCGGTCGTCAACATCGGCGACCGTGAATCCCTCGACCATGAGGTCTGTTGGCAGGTCGGGCGGAGTGTTCGCGCAGAAGTCGAAGTCATTGCTCCAGGGAGAGTATTCCCAACTGTCCGTTGCGCGGACCCGCCACACGTAGCACTTGCCCCCTTCAGTGGTGAAGGACGAGGAAGTCGTTCCTGCTGTGGTTTCGCTCCAGACTGGCGTACCGTCAGTCTCGTTCACCTCAACTTCGTAGTCGATGGCGTCGGCGTCAGCATCCGTAGATGGATCCCATTCCACTGTCTGGGTCGCGGAGGGCACCAAGACCGCTCCGTCAGCTGGAGTCGTCGGCGTGGGTACAGTCGGCGGGCAGTTCATGGCGAACATGATCTCAGCCCAGTCCGCGGTGTCAGCCCACAAGTGCTTGTCGTCAGCTGTGAGAACGCCGAAGTAGTACGTCTCGCAGGGCTGGGGGTTTATCCCACCGCCAAAGACGATTGATTCCATCGTATAGGCCTGTGGCGCCGGGTCCCAGATGACTGTGCCAGTTCCCCCTGGACCAGTCGAGACAATCACGTCGATGTCTCCCTGCGTGTCGCCAACGTCTGGATCGTTGAACGTCCAGCTGAAGGTTGGCGTCGGGTTCAGCAGATGTGTGATCTCCGGAGCGGCGGTGAATGTGTCAACCGCGAGGTCCGTTGCAGCTATTGGCCGCTGGTTCGGGACCTCAATCCAGAACAAGAAGCATGCAGCCCAGTTGCTCCACTCCCAGCCGTCCCAAGCACGAACGGTCCAGTTGAAGTAAGTACCGGCCATTCCCGTCGTGTCGAAGGTAGCTGAGGATGTGGCTGATGTCGTCCCGTCCGCGATGTAAGGCAGCGTTGCCGGGCAATCCTGGTCAACGACCCACTCGTAGCTAATCGAATCTATGTCGCCGTCCGTGGAGGAAAGCCATACGACCGTCTGAGTAAGGACCTCGTTCACCTTTTGGCCATCAGACGGGTTGACAAGTACTGGAACAGTCGGTATGCAGTTCGAGTGGAATGAACCCTCTACCCAATCCACGCTCCAGAGTTGGCTCGCAGAGTCATCCTGGACCATCACTCGGAACCAGTAGTCCGTGCACTCGGCCAGCTGTGACCCAGCGTATGTGACCTGCTCGGGGGTTCCACCGGTATCGCCCCATATCAGATTACCGAATCCTCCCGCAGCGTCCCGAATCTCCATGTCGTAAGCCAGCTGAGAGTCGCCATTGATATCCGTGAAGGTCCAGCTGAAGACTGGATTCAGTCGGTTCGTTAGGTGATTCGCGTCTGGAGTGCCCAAGAGGAAGCCCTCGACCGATAGGTCCTCTGGCACTGGTTCAGTCGGCGGGTCCGTTGTGACGAACCACCAGTAGGCGCCCTCACTGCTCCATCCGGAGTACTCGTAGCCGTCGTGCGCTCCCACGCGGTAGGAGTAGTTGGTATTGGCTAAGTAGGTGTCCATGTAGAAAGGATCGGCCCCGAAGTAGGATAGTGGAGACCCGAAGCCAGGGTCATCGTCCACTTCAAGTTCGTAGTTGACTGCGTCTCCCTCAGCATCCACGACGGTTGTCCACGTGATGTTCACGTTGACTGGTGAGATGGTCTCGTTGGCCGGATAGATGTTGTCCGGAATGGGCGGTGGCGTGTTCATGCATATCTCTGTGTCCGCCCAGGCACCGTAGTCATACGCGTCCTTCGTCTTCGCCCTGTAGTAGAAACAGGTCCCCTCTGTCAAGTAGAATCCGCCATAGTTCTCGGAGGTCGCAATACTGGCAGTCTGATAACTCGACCAAATCAAGGCCGTGAACGCAGGATCGGTGGCAACTTCCATCTGATAGCCAAACTGAATATCGAATGGGTCAGGAGTGAAAACGAGAAGCGGGTCGACCCTGTTTTTGATGTGGTCGATTGTCTGTCCAGGACCCGTCGCTGGCGGCCTCCCATCAGCAATTAGTGGGTATGGTGCGGCAGGAGGCCTTCCAGGCTCAGGACCGCTAAGGAAGTCGCTAAGGCAGTCATTAGTGTCGGTCTCTGGCATTGGCTGTCTATGAATATCGAAAGTGGGTCCAGGGGCAACCGTGTCAGTCAGTATCGTGTTGTCCGGCTCACCGAAGTGCGTGCCACCAGCAGTTGCGTTGTACTCGACCCTGTCAACGACGACATCCATCCCGCCAAAGGGTGTTCCGGGACCGCCCGGGTTCGTCCAGACAAGCTTCAGCTCGTCCCCCATGATGTCGAGGTAGTCCGTCGCCCCGAGGTCAACGTAGAAGTACATCGTCTCGGAGATCGTTCCGGCCAGGAGAATCTGCGTCGCCACGTTGTGCAGCACGCCGTCGTTCTTCTCCAGGTAGAACTCGTCCATGGAGGTTCCCTGCGGGCCGAAGATGTAGATATACTGAGTGCCCATGTCGCCGGGCTGCGTCACAATGTTAGTAATCTTCGGCAACGCGGACGGCTGCGTCGGGGCGATCGTCAGGTCGATGTACTCGGCGACAAAGGTCTTCCAGACGGCCGTCTGCTCGAAAATCGTTGAAGTGCTTTGGAGATTGACAACATATTCTGTCATGTCTCCCCAGACGTACATGATGTCATCGATGTTGTGGTCACCGCCTTCCTTCACCCACGGGGTGTCAGGATCCCCAGGTATAGTGACCTGGTTCCCAGCAGTGTCGATGTCGATCTTGTCCGACTTATTGTTGTCGTCTGGATCGAGGGCGTCCCAGAATGTCCAGTTCCATCCGTACTCCACACCGTCTATCCACGCACTGACGTAGGACCCGTTCCCGAGCCCAACCCCATTGAAGTCAATGGCGTGTCCATATTGGTTGTGAGGTACTGGTATGGCTGCTCTAGCGTGTTGGCTCATCGGAATGAATAGCCCTAACACAAAAACCATCACCAATATCACGCTTATCGATGCCTTTCTCTTCTCATGCATTCCAAGTCCTCCTCCTAGTATCAGAATCTTCCAAGGTGGATGGTAGTCGAGCGGAGTACGCTGCATGTATATATCTTTTTGGTGAACCGCTCAGCTGCTAACAAACCGCACATGACATAAAAAGGGTTTGGTACAACCGTCGAACTCAGTCCGCCGCGGCGGTGACCGTCTCCTTGGGCTCCGCCTCCGGCGCACCGAAGTACAGCGCTGAGGTCTTGAGAGCGATATCGGCGAAGCAGACCTCCACGTTCTTGCCCGTCTTCGCGCTTGTCAGGTGGTACGGCGATCCGTATGCCGCAGCGAGGTCAGCGACGACCTTCTTGTCCACCTCGTGCTCGAGGTCCGCCTTGTTCGCGAGCACATGCACGGGGACTTCGCCCGTGACGCGCATGACCGAGTCGATCCACTCGCGCAGGCTGTCGACCGTCTCCGGGCGGGTGAGGTCGCACACCGCGACGATCCCCTTCGTTCCGTAGAAGTACGCCTCGCGGAGGAGGTCGCCGAACTCCTTGCGGCCCATGATGTCCCAGACCATCAGCTTGACGCGGAGGATGCCGTCCTGGTCGGGATTGTCCACGTTGATGATCTTCTTCGACACCTTCGTCCCTATCGTCTCGAGGTATCGCTCGTCGAACTGGTCGAGGACGAACCTCCTTATCAGGCTGGTCTTGCCGACCTGGAAATCCCCAACGAGGCAGACCTTGACCTTCATCGAGGGTCGCTCTTCCGTCGCTTGAATCTCGCTCACTAATCTGAGGCTGCGCTTTTCGCTCTATAAATGCGTTTCCGACAGATTATCAGGGTGGATAGCGTCCATCGCCGCCCGCCAGCCACCCGTTCCCACGATAGATTTATCAGCCGACAACCCATTCAGAGCCGCGCAGGGGGGCGTCACAACACGCAGGAGGAGGTTCTGAAGACCAGGTTGCTGAAGGCGTTGGAAGGCGTTCCCGTTCAGTTCTCCCTGATCATCAGGGTCGACGCCATGGACTTCTCGGAGGAGGACGTCTTCCCGCTCGCGGACTTCGTGAACGAGAAGGTGAAGGGGACAAAGCAGGAGGAGCTCCCCGCTCAGCTCGAGTTCGGCGGTGCAAAGATAACCCTCAGGCGGTACACGGTCGATGTTGCACCCGAGCCGAGGATAATGGTCGTTACGGAGTAGCCCAAGGAGATGCCGACCGCCGTCGCGTCATTTCGCCTGATGTGTTCCATACTCTTTTCATAGTCGCTCCATAGCGTTTCCATACTGTTCCCAGGAGATGACCAGGGGATGACCATAGGATGCTCAGGAGATACTCATACAAATCGCATACAATTTCCATACAAATCCCATAGGAATCCTATACGGTTTCCATAGGGATCCTATACAAAACCTATACACGGGCTATACAAATCCTGTACTTTCTCCGCCCTCTCTCTTCGACACGGCTTCGAGGCTTCTTCGACCGGTCTTCGAGTTCTCTGTTCTCCGCCCGTTCTGTAAGCTCGCTCTATGCTCGCTCCGTTGTTTCTCCGAGATTCCTCCGGGATTACTCCGGGAATCCTCCGGGATTACTCCGAGATACCTCCGAAGTTTCTCTGAAGGTTCTGTAAGCTCGCTGTATGCTCGCTCCGTTCTTCTCCGTTGTTTCTCTGATGTTTCTCCGTTCCGCTCCGTTCCCGCCCGCGCAGTGGCGTATAATGCCTTTTCGGAACACATAAGTAGGGCAAGGTTCCCGTCCGCCCCATTGATCGCGACAGCACTCCCCGCACATCGCCCACCGAAACGGTTATGCCGAAGCTCATCGATGAGACGGCAATGCCGAGGGCTTGGCTGAGGAAGAGGAAGAGGGACCAGTACTACCGAGCCGCCAAGAGGACCGGGTACAGGAGCCGGGCGGCCTA
>JAGLRN010000105.1 GCA_023136265.1 Thermoplasmata archaeon | reverse complement strand
GAGCTTCTTCCGCGGGTTCTTCCTCGGCGGGCGGCTCTGCCTCTCCGCCTTCGGAGACGACCTCACCAAATGCAACGCGCCGCATCACCCTCACTATCTTGATCTTGACCTTCTGACCCACAGTAGTATTCGGAACGAAGACCACGAAGTTGTTTATTCTGGTCATGCCGTCGCCTTCGCGTCCTAGGTCCTCTATCTCACACTCGTATTCCTTGCCTTCCTCCACAGGGGATTGCGGAGGCCTGAAACCAAATTCTCCAATCAACGTATTCAACCCCAATTCTTGGATTCGAATCTTGTGCGTTCTATATAACACTTCTTCTTATGCCAGAAAACGAAGAATGGGTCACCACGCCCGTCTTTTTGGCTTGTTTCCAGGGACCAGAGGGATGAAAAGGCCTCCCCAGATGCCCCAGCATGGGCTATTATGGAGCACCCACTTCGTAGTCCTCCTCGCTGACGACCTTGGTGAGCCTCAGGGAGAGAATGAGGAAGACTATTCCGATTATGAGAACGATCAGGCCCACTGTTGCGAAAATCCTGTTGACCCATCCGAACTCGTCAAAAGCCAGACCTACGATAGGGATGCTGAACCAATCGTGAGCGAACGAGCCGAGCGAGAAGAACCCGCCAGCGCCTACGAGCACCAAGCCGAGCCAGAACAGGATGCGCTCCCTTCTCCCCTCTTGGTACGCGACCTCTTCCTCTTCCAGCACCTTCACTTCTCCGGTGAATGTCTCACCGCACTCCGGACACTCTTTGGAGTCGAGAGGGAGGGACGCGCTACATGTCGGGCATTTGCCGGTCTCTGAAGCCATGATATACCTGTTTAGAGTTATTTTGTGCTCTCTAATAATCTTTTCTACACGACTATCGAATATGCCCTTCAGCCGAGGTTCTCTTCGATCTCGTCTATCAGCGGGTTGATGTCCAGGCCGGAAAAGCCGATCATCTGGGCAAGCTCGACAACGTCGAACTTCTGGCCATAGGCCCAGAGGTCCTTGACGTAATCCCCGGAGCGTGAATCGAGGAACCACTCGTCGCCGAACTTCTCCCGCAGGACCGAGCGCAGCTGAGCCTCGAATATCCATGCCCTGAGATACTGAGCAGTATAGAAGCCGTCGTCCATGTCAGCCAGGTAGTGATTCGGCGGGTGCCTGAAGATGAGGGTCTCCTCGAGGGTCTTGGCGTAGACATCGTCCATGCCAGGTAGCCCCTTGCTGTGGATCTGCATCTCGTACTTCAGCTTCGCTCCGTACCGCCTCAAGAAGAACAGCTTCGTGAGGTATCCGAACTGGAGATAGGACGAGTAATCGTCCATCTGGATGTTCTTCTTCAGCCAGTTCCTGTCGATGTTGAGGTACTCCAACAGGAACGCGTAGGTCTCGGAGACGGACTTGTCGCCCAGCCACTTGTACTCCACGAAGCAGTCCTCTTCGACGAAGCCATGATGCTCCGCGTGTCCCGCCTCGTGGAAGAGCGAGTGGAAGTCCTGAACGCCTCCCTGGGGCATGATCACGAGCATGATCTTCTGCGGGATCTTTATCGGAGCGCAGAACGCCCTGGGGGACTTCTTCTCCCTCTCCTCTGTATCCAGATGGATGTTAGCCTGCTCGTCCAGGTCTATTCCGATGCCGAGAAGCGTCCGCTTGAGCGCCGGGACGGCCTCCTCCTTCTTGAAGTACGGATCGAACTCCTTCGCTCTGAATAGGTAAGCGATGTCGTGCTTCTCGGCCTCGGCGAGCGGCACTCCTATCGGCGAGAGAAGCTCCTCCATCTTCTCCTTGTAGAGGTTCGAGGTCTGTGATATCAGGACATCCAGGCTGTCCATGAGCGACTCGAGGTCCAAGTTCTTGATGTCCCTTATGAACTCCATGTATGTGGGATGACCCAGGCTGACCGCGAGATTGTGGAACTCCTCCACCCTCCCCTTGAGGACCGGGTTCAGCTCATCGAGGACCTGGTTTCTGGAATCGAAGATCGCCTGACGGTAGTCCCGGTCGTCGGAGTTGAGCATCTTGACCACGCTGAAGCGATAGGGCATCTCCTCGTCCCCGACCTTGATCACCTTGGAGGCCTCGATCTGCTCCTTCTTGTCCGTGAGTTCCTTCACGGCGTTCTGCAGGAGGCCGCTGGAGGATGCCGCGTGCAGCTGCTTGAGCCTTCTCTCGTCCTCCCCGCTCGCTTCCTGGGCCTCGGATTTCAGGAACTTGACCGTGTCCATGGTGAAGAGGTGCTCGTATTCCTTGAATATCGATGAGATATCCATGTCGTCCTTCTGCCCTGACCAGTTCATGTAGTACTCTTCGTCTTCCTTCTCGTTGAAGGCTTCCAAGTCCGCCCTTATCTTCTCAATGTCCATATCATCGACCCTTTCGCCCGATAGCCTTTCCAGATATTATCCTTTCCCATGGGCCTGACCTCAGTTTTAAATCCTATGACCATTATCGGCGAGATGTGGCAAGGATATTCATCGGCGTCGCTTGGCCGTATGCTAACGGCGTCATTCACGTCGGAGGAATGGCGGGGTGCTATCTCCCGCCCGACATATTCGCTAGATATCACAGGATGAAGGGAAACGACGTCCTGATGGTCTCCGGTTCTGACATGCACGGAACGCCCACCACGGTCCGCGCGGAAGAGGAGGGAGTGGAGCCCGAGGTGATAGCGAATCGCTTCCACGAAATCAACTTGAGGAGCCTCGAGAGGTTCGGGCTGAGCTTCGATCTCTTCCTGAACACGGAGCATCCGACGCATTTGGAGGTGGTCAAGGACTTCATGCTGGACCTCTGGGAGAAGGGGCACATCTACGAGAGCGATATGACGCTCCCCTACTGCGAGAACTGCAGCCGGTACCTCCCGGACAGGTACGTGGAAGGGACCTGCCCGCACTGCGGCCATGTGGGCGCCAGAGGGGACCAGTGCGATGAGTGCGGGAAGATACTCGACCCCGAGGACCTCGTTGATCGGTACTGCGTGTTCTGCAAAGGGGCTCCGGTGATGAGAACGCGCGCCCATCTCTTCTTCAGGCTCACGGCCTTCGAGGACCAGCTCAAGGAGTACATCAAGGACAAGGCCCATTGGAGACCCAACGTTCTGAATTTCACAAGGAACTGGCTGGAGAACGGGCTCGTGGACAGACCGGTCTCACGGGACATCAAGTGGGGGATACCGATCCCGATCGAGGGGCACGAGGACAAGATGGTGTACGTCTGGTTCGAGGCCTTCATGGGATACTTCTCCATGGCCGTGGAGTGGGCGAGGAGGCAGGGAGACCCCGACGCATGGAAGAAGTACTGGCAGAATCCCGAAGCCAGGCATTACTACTTCCTGGGGAAGGACAACATACCCTTCCACGCGATCTTCTGGCCGGCCGTCCTGATGGCCCGCGGGAACCTGAACCTGCCCTATGATGTCCCCGCGAACGAGTTCATGAGGTTCGGGGGCGCGCAGCTCTCGAAGTCCAGGGGCGTGGCGCTTGAGATCGACAAGATCCTGGACAGCTTCCCAGCGGACGCGGTGAGGTACTACCTTACGGTCAACATGCCGGAGAACAGGGATTCGGACTTCACGTGGAAGGACTTCGTCACGAGGAACAACACCGAGCTGCTGGCGACGTACGGGAACTTCGTGCACAGGGTGCTGACGTTCGTCAACAAGCACTTCGGAGAGGTCCCCCCAGTCGTCAAGATGACCACGAGGGACGACGAGGCCTTGGAGAAAATCGAGCGGACGTGGAAGGAGGTGGACGAGAACCTCGAGCGGGTCAAGTTGAAGGACTCGATGAAGAAGATAATGTCCCTGGCGCGGTTCGGGAACCAGTACTTCGACGCGGTCGGTCCGTGGACCCTCGTGAAGGTGGACAAGGAAGCTTGCGGGACGTCACTGCACGTCGCCTTGCGCATAGTGAAGGGCCTGTGCGTGCTCTCGGCTCCGTTCCTTCCGTTCTCATCGGCCCGACTGTGGAAGATGCTCGGGTACGAATCGGACCTGCACAGCCAGAGCTGGGAGGAGGCTCTGAACGACGTAGAGGCGGGCCAGAAGATAGGGAAGCCCTCGCCGCTCTTCAAGAAGATCGAGCTTCCGGAGGAGGAAGTCTCTGTGGAGAACCTGCTCGACATCAGGGTCGGGAAGGTCGTCTCGATCGAGGACCATCCTGACGCGGAGAAGCTGTATGTGATGTCCGTGGACCTGGGCGACGAGAGGAGGCAGATCGTTGCCGGCCTGAAGGGCTACTACACGAGCGAAGAGCTCATGGGAAAGGACCTGGTCATGCTCTGCAACCTTCAACCCACCAGGCTCAGGGGCGTGGAATCCAACGCGATGCTCATGGCCGCGGAGGACAAGGAGATCGTGTCCGTTCTTCTCGCGGAGGGGTCTGCCCCAGGGATCCAGGTTCTGGGGAGCAAGGGTCTTCCGGTCATCTCGTTCGAGGACTTCAAGAAGCTCAAGATCGTCGTGGCCGAGGGAGAGGGCGGGAAGAAGACAGCAGTTGTCCTCGACGAGGAGAGAACCGTTCCGCTCAAGGCAGAAGGGAGACCCGTCACACTGCACAGGGACGTTCCGGCGGGATCTCAGGTCAAGTGATCCAGATGAAGATGGACCTACACATACACTCTGCGTTCTCATCGGACGGCAGAGAGAAGCCCAAGGACATCGTGACCTACGCAAGGAAGATGAGGCTGGATGGGATCGCCATCCTGGACCACAACGAGATCCGTGGGTCTCTGAGGGCCTATGAGATGTGCAGGGGGTTCGACGACTTCCTGGTTGTCAGAGGCGTGGAGGTGTCCACCGAGGCGGGTCACATCGTCGCCTACGGCGTGGATGAGCTGATACCCACACATTTGACCATCGAGGAGACAGCGGAGAAGATCAGAGACCTTGGCGGGATCTCGGTCGCACCGCACCCGCACAGATTCTGGTCCGGGATTGGCGGGAAATCCGTCACCGCGGAGAGCTTCGCAGCGGTCGAGGTCCAGAACGCCCGCTGCACTGCTAGGAACAACAAGAGGTCCAGGAGGCTCGCGGACAGGCTCCGCCTGGGCCATACGGGTGGCACGGACTCCCACGCCCTCGGTGAGATCGGAAAGGCATACACGCTGTTCAAGGGCAACCCTGCAAGCGAGGACGACGTGATCGAGGAGATCGTGAAGCGCAGGACGACCGCTGAGGGGGAGAACAGGCAAATGCGCGAGACACTGGATTACGTCTACTCATCCGTCACAAAGTGGATGAAAAGGGGCATGAAGAAGATCTAGAGGTGCTGCTGAAGCTCCTCGTTCCTCTTGTTCAGCTCGTCGATTATCTTGTTCTCGTCGATATCCCTGGAGGCGATGACGACATAGAGTGCCTTCGGCCCGTCGCTGACGACCAGCACCTGCGTGGTCTCCAGGCAGATCCCGATGTTCCTGAGACCCTCGTTCAGCTCGGACGTCGCCGTCTCAGCGGCACCGAGAAGGATGGCGAACATGGCGACGAACGTCTCCACGTGCGCACCCTCAGGAAGCTCCCCCGCGATGTGCACGCCCGTGCGTGAGACCAGAATCAGGCTCGATATCCCCTCGAGACTTTTCACTTCGTCCAGAATCTTCTCGATCGCCTCGACGTCTACCATCGAATCCTCAACCCTTGAATCTTCACGAGTCTTGCCGCTGGCTTCCTCCTGAAGGCTCAGAAATGAGAAGGACAGATTGTAGATAAAGGTTTTCGTCCCCGCCTAGATTTCATTAAGGCGGCTGTGCAGCTTGACGGCGCTCTCCACGGCCGTCTTCGCCCTCTCTATCCTGGCCTCAGCCTGCAGTCTTCCCATTCCCGGACCTGTGATCCCAAGGCCCACTGGCTTGTCGAACTCAACGGAGAGGTCGGTTATCTTCCTGCTCGCCTGACCCATCACGATCTCGTCGTGCTCCGTCTCCCCCTCGATGACCGCGCCCAACACGACAGCGCCATCGATGTCCTTCCTGGAGAGGAGCTTCTTGAGGGCTATGGGTGTGTCATAGACACCGGGCACCTTCACGACCACCTTCACGGTGGCCCCAAGAAAGGCCGCGTGGTCCTTGGCTCTCTCCAACATGTCCATCGTGATGTCGAAGTTGAACTCGCTCACGATTATTCCTAGGTTCATATCATACCTCCAAAGGTCCTGCGTCTTCGAACCCCTGCCTCGCACCCTTGCCCGCTTTCCGTCTGAGCTTCTCGGGTTTGAAGAGAAGGTTGAAGACGTTCTCGGCATGGTCGCGCGTCCTTCTGTCGGCGAGCCATGCTAACTCCTTCTCGTTCTTGGCCTCGTCCTCGTGGACGAAGACCTCTATGATGTGGTGATTCGTAAGTAGCTGCGTCCGAATGAGACCCAGCGAAGCCTCATGGGCGCACTGCTTGTCGATGGGCTGTGCCCCGGGCATCCCCAGGGCCATGACTATGTCGCAGCTCTGCTCCTCGAACAGAATCTTGGATGCAACGGGAAGGTCCTTGATTCCCGGAACCGTGTACCGGATGACCTTGAACCCGCCGCCGAGTTGCCTGAGCTCGTCGACTGCGCTGGCCGCCATATCGACCCGTGCGAATGTCGTGTCCGCTATGCCAATCCGCTTCACGTTCGACCCTCGATTGCATCCAGCTTCGCCTTGACCTTGTACCAAGCGACGACCTTCTGGATTATCTTGCGCGTCCCGTCCAGATCCGTACCGAGCTTGGATAGACGCACGACCTCGACGTCGAGCCCCCTCTTCTCGAGCTCCGCCCTTATCGCCTCCTCGTCGTGCTTCTGGTCATATCCGAGTGCGATGATGTCGGGCTTGATTCCCTCGACGACATCGAACATGTCGCCTTCTTTCCCTAGGACGGCCTCGTCGACCGGCTTCAATGCGTCCACGAGTTCCCTCCTCACGTCCTCAGTTGTTATGGGCTCGTGCTTCTCCTTCCTCACGGTCGAGTCCCTTGCCACGACGACGACGAGCTCATCTCCGAGCTTCTTGGCTTCCTCTAGATAGTGCAGATGACCTGTGTGAAGCAGGTCGAAAACGCCTGATGCCATTACTCTGACCATTTCTCCCACGCCTCGATTACCTGATGTCCTTCGAGAAAGACCAAATCCCTTTCGTTCGCATATCGTTTTGCATCAGCCTTGCTGCGAGCCTTGCCCCCGTCGTCCATCATCTCGCAGATCGTGGCGCTCGGGGTCAATCCCGCCATCGTGACCAGGGCGGTGCAGAGCTCTGTGTGTCCCCTTCGGGACCGGAGTACTGGGTTGGCGACGTTCAGGAGGCTCACGTGGCCTGGTGAACGGAATTCCCGCCCGAATTCGTTGATTGCCGTCCCCCCATCGAGCGACCCGACACGCTTGGCGAAGTTCGCAAACTCGGATATGGTCAACGCCCTGTCCGAATCCGTGATCCCTGTGTAGGTCTTCCTGTGATTTATCGTGATCCCGAACGCTGACTTCTCATCGTATGGGATGTCGTTCGGTACAAGACTCCTCAGAACTGGAACATCGCTCCCCTCGTTCCACAGCAGATCCGCGAGAAAGGGCAGACCCAGTCTCTTCCTCGTTTCCGGGGGGACCGTGACGCAGATCAGCCCGCCGCCGTCCTTCCTCATCGTCCTTATGATGTCGGACGTGACGAACTGCGATGCAACCGTGAGGTCGGTCTCTTCCTCCCGCCCGTCGGCATCGAACACGAGAACCACCTTCCCGCTCTGCAGGTCCTCGATCGCCTTCTCGACTTCTGGATGCGTCATACTGGGCTCTAATTCCCTCCATCCATATTAGCTTTGTTGTAGCTACCAATCCCATGGTAGGAAATCGTCAAGCATTATCTATTGGGTGGCAATACAGAACGGGATGAGCATCGATGCAGACATCGAGAAGATAGACCGATCTGACATGCTCCAGGTCATCTACTCCCTCCCTGACCAAATCGAGAAGGGGCTTGACACCGAAGTGGAGTTCAGCGCGCCCGGGAACGTCATCGTGGCTGGCGTGGGTGGCTCCGCGATCGCCGCTGACATCCTCCGCGCTTGGCTGGAGCCTTCGGGAAGATTCCTCCACGTCGTAAGGGGCGCCACCCTGCCGAGATGGGTTGGCGAGGAAGATGTGCTCATCGGCATCAGTTTTTCCGGCAACACGAGGGAGACACTCGCCTGCCTGGACGAAGGCATCAGCAGAGGATGCAGGATCCTCTGCATAACATCGGGCGGGAAGATGGAGGAGGTCTGCAGGTCGAAAGATCTGCCCGTGGCTCACATCCCTGGAGGCCTACCGCCAAGAGGTGCGATAGGATACCTGTTCACGGCGCTGGCGAAGGCGGTTACGGATGAGCAGACCCTCAGATCCGAGATGGAGGTCGTCATTCGTTCCCTCAGGACCCTCAGGGAGAAGCTCGTTCCCGAGTCAGAGGAGAATGTGGCTCACAACGTGGCAGAGCAGATCGTCTCCCTCTACCCTCTGGTCTACGCGGATGAGAGGTTCCTTCCTATCGCACGCAGGTGGAAGACCCAGCTCAATGAGAACTCGAAAAAGCACGCATGGTTCGGCTGCTTCCCGGAGATAAATCACAACGAGGTCGTCGGATGGGATCTGGAGGATGGCGTTGACCGCTTCTGCGCGATCATGCTGAGGGACGAGGAAACGAGCGGGCGAATGGACGTGACTATCGAAGAGCTCAAGGGCAGGACGAAAGTGATCGTGGTCGAGGCCGAGGGGGAGAACCTCCTCTCGCGGATGTTCCAGGAGCTTATGATCGGGGACTTCGTGAGCTACTACTGCGCGCTTCTGCGCGGGATCGATCCCACGCCGGTCGAGGCGATACAGAGAATCAAGACGCGCTGAGGGTCCTCTCCGATTCGGATGTGTTGCAGTGTGCACGGGCCGGGTCGTGACAAATCCCAGGCAAATCCTAAGCTCCGCCCTACGTTTCCTGTGACATCCTAGGGACCTACCATACACTTACCATAGACATCCTTGCCAAATCCTTGCTAGATCCTTGCAGGTCGCTTGCAGGTTCCTTGCCGAATCCTTGCTCCTCCCTTGCTATTCCTTGCAGGATCCTTGCTATTCGCTGTGTCTCCGTGATAGAATGAGCTCCGAGCCTCCGTGCTACCCCTCTTAAACCTTTGCCTCCAGTGCTTCTCCACTGTTTCTCCTATGTCTCACTAGTGATCCTCCGCTTCTCCTCCACTTCCCCTCCGTACCCACTCCGCTTTAACTCCACATAGGAGCCTTCGGAAAATCGCCTTCGAGCGCGTAGGTCTTGAACTCCCGTCATATCCTCGCCCCGAACCCCATGAAAATCATGACGGACCCGCCAATCCGAGGAGAAGAGCGCCGAGGGGGAAGGTAGTA
>JAGLRN010000104.1 GCA_023136265.1 Thermoplasmata archaeon | reverse complement strand
GCTATAAACCTTTTATTCGGGGGACCCGGGAGTTCGAAGGACAGTACCCGCGCTCACTTCGGCATGCTCTCCACGGCCTCCTTGATAAGGCTGGAGAAGTCGCAGTTGACCGGGATATTGGTCTCACTGAGTGCAATCAGTTCGGACCTGGGTTCAGCATCGAGGAAGCCCTTCTCTGTATAGAATGACAGGAGGCCCTTCTTCGTCTTGAAGTGCTCGTCGTAGTTCCTGAAGGCTCCGCAACCGATGGTCTCGACGTTGGCTGAGAAGTTGAGGAATTGGGGAACCTGCTGGACACTTCTCTGAATCCCCTCGGTCCTCAGCCTGAGAGGTGTCTTTGGGCTGTACTTGAAGTGGCCGAATGCGAGTATCTCGTATCCCAGCTTCCGAAGGTCCACGATTCTAGCGGTTCGCATCAGACCGGTCCTCTCGAACTTCTTCCTCATGGTCGATATGACCTGTCTCGATGCATCGATTCTCTTAGACAGAGCAACATCGGTGTCCTCCGGACGCTCAACGAGGCCTCTGAGAACCGTCCTCTCTTTCTTCGTGAGTCTCCTGACGTCGACCTTCTGGAAGGGGGCTTCAACGATCACCTTGTCCCTAATGTCAAAAAGTCCGCGAAGAATCCAGGAGTAGTCGAAATGCCTGATATGTTTGCTGGTTTCAAACGGGAAGACCGCCGATGTCCCTTCAGCTCCCCGAAACAGGTCCGTTTCCGCGAACTCGAACTCGATCGCTTCTGCCCACCTTCTGTAGGACGTGTAGTTCCTTACGGCTGAGACGTGAAAAAAGAAACCTGGTGACGTCAGAAGGTAATACAGGCCCTTGTTCTCTCTCCTCAACGCATCCACGAAGCGGTTCCTTAAAGCGTCGCCCGCGGAAGGACTGAACTTCCCGTACCTGACGACAATGAGTTCATACCCGAGTCTGTTGACCGCGGGGATTCTGACAGTCTTGAAGTAGCCCGACTCGTGCAATCGCCTTCTGATGGCCGTGATCGTTGAGTGCTTGACCTCCATCTCCTCGGAGAGCTCACGGTCGTTCATGGTTGGGTGCCTCACAAGCCCGTAGAGGACCTTTCTCTCGTTTCTCGTCAAACCCTTCTTCACAACTAGTTCAAAGGTCTCAACGTATTTCAAGTCTATTCAACAAGCTTATGAATTTGTTAGGACTTCCGCCAATACTGCACTCAACGTCCTCCGTGGATTGTGTAACTGGTGCAGATGACAAGAACGGCGTGCAGACATCTCAGGATGCGCGCTGTGGTCCATCCGTCCGAAGCGTGCCGCCATCGGAACGGTCGCGTTCGCATGTCTTGTGCACCCCCAGAATATGGCCAAGCAACCATTATATAGACAGACTGATTTAATTCTAGTGGAGATGTGGCCAATACGGGACGTGAGATATCAGGTTACACATGCCTGCGATCTCCATTGCCCTCACTGTTTTGCGAAAGCCGATAAACCGCTGCCGGACGAGTTGACGCTCGAGGAAGCGAAGGCAATGGTTCTCGATTTGAAGGAGAGCGGGATGAGGATGATCACACTCACGGGCGGCGAGCCTCTGTGTCGGGAGCAGTTCACGCTTGATCTGGCCTCCTTCTTGGGCGAGCAGGGGATCCGTTACAGGGTCTTCACGAACGGACTCCGCATGACGGACGAAATCGCATCTCGTTTGAAGAAGAACGACGCGTACGAGGTTCAGGTCAGCTTCGATGGCCTGAGGGAGACCCATGATGCGTTTCGCGGGACTGAGGGGTCATTCGACAAAGCGATCAGAGCTCTCGAGATCACCAGAGATGCGGGGCTCAGAACAACGGTCAGGGTCACGGTCACGAGAAGGAACTCAGAAGAGATCCTCGACCTCCTAGATATCGTCTATCCACTGGGTATATCGGCCTTCAGGATCAGACCGTTCGTCCCCGTCGGGAGAGGAAAGGAGCACAAGGAGTTCATCCCAGAAAGGACGGACTTCGAGAATTCCTTCGTTCGTCTCGCGAAGGTGAAGGAGACGTATCCGATCCAGATCACGTTCATAGTTCCCCATTTCACCTTCGTCTTCGACAGCAGTAGGAAGCACGATTCCAAGAGGGAGTTCGATGGCATACCATGCGTATGCGGAAAGACCCTGGCGGCGATTACGCCCGACGGAGGGGTTAGACCGTGCGGTTACTTCTCCTCCGACCTGGGGAATGTGAGGGAGATGAAGTTCTCCGAGATATGGGAGAACAACGAGTTCCTTCAGAGAATGAGGAACCTCGAGAAACTGGAGGACAGGTGCATGGAGTGCGAGTTCCTGAGCCTCTGCCGTGGCGGTTGCAGGGCCTCCGCATATGAGAACACGGGAAGGCTCGATGCGACCGATCCCCTTTGTCCGTTGGTGGAGTAAATGTTAATCCCAGAGCACTGCAGAGATGTTGGCATCAAGGACGTTGACTTCCCGCTCGACCCGGAGAGCATCGTGAAGGCCTGGAAAGGGAAGAGGACCTACTTCAGAACGAAGTACCTCGTCCTCAGGAATGGAGACAAGCATTGCGTCCTTGGGGTCAGGTCGACGGCGTCCGGCGTCATGAATGATGTTGACGACATCGACATCATATCCCTTCCAAATGAGACCGTATGGGTGGAGGACGCGGAGATCGACGTCCTAAGCCCGACACAGCTTGTCCGTATCGCTCTTCAGCATCCCGGCAAGACGGTCGTCGTGAAGGGGGCGTTCGACCACGTGAGCTTCGTCAAGGATCCCGAGGCCAAGAGGATACGGGTCTTCGATGTAGTTCCGCCGGCCTCGAAACTGGTCAGTCTCGTCAGGAGCATCGTCGACTCGCAGGCCATTAGCGTGGCAGTGGACGTCGAGGAAGATCTGGTAGACATGAATGTCCTGGCGGAGGATGTGAAGACAGAGGAGATCCTCCTTCCCTGCGAAGGAGACCTGGAGACGGACAAGACGGTTCTATATCTGGCGAAGAGCCCTGACGTGCACAACGCGACTCTTATCGGATGTGAGTTCTCCAGAAAGGTCGCGAGGGAGCTGTACGGGAGGGACCTGCCATTCGTTCAGATATGCCCGAGGAGAATCGTCAAAGGGACCGATGTACCGACAATAGTGAAATGCTGCGAACTCCAGTCAGGCTTTCAGATCGACGGCAACTTGGCTATTGTCCCATGGGGTGCCAAAACTCAGGACGTTGCTCAGGCTATAGAACGTCTACTCGGAGGGAGCGAGAGCGGATGATCGTTATCTCGCACAACTACCAAGACGGCCCCACCCAGGAAGTGTCAGATCACGTCTTCGGAACGACCAGCATTGTGAGGAGAGCGCGAGAGTTCAAGGGAGAGCAGGTGCTCTTCTGCGGCGTCATGTACATGGCGGAGGACATGTACAACATGGTGGACGGCGACATCGAGATATTCCTCCCCGAGATACGGGTCAAGGATGGAGAAATCGACAGACCGAGATGTCCGATGATCAAGAAGCAGACGGGAACCGAGATCGTCACAGCAAGGCATCTCGAAGAAGCGAGAAAGCACGAACCCGACATGATCCTGTCGTACATCAACACACCTTCGAGTATCAAGGCGGAGACGGATGGGGTCTACAACGGGACCGTCGGTCTGGATGTCATCAGGAGAATCGCCGAGGAACGCGGAGGCAAGGGCAGCGTGGCATTCATCGGGGACTACAATGTGAACGAGTGGATTGCAGATGTCGTGAGACCTGAGTTCCCAGAGTTCAAGGTGATTTCCATTCCCGCCCTTGGTGTCCAATGTCCCAGTCACGTGAAGATCGACGAGGCGCTCTTCATAGAGACGTATCGGTCTCTCAAGTCGGAATTCGAGGACGACCTTGGATTGGAAATGCACGCCGAGGTGACGAAGACGCTTCGGGAGTTCGGGTTCGAGAATGACGCGTACTTCGGCGGGACGGACGGATTGGTCCACAAACCCATGGAGTCCGGTATCAACCATTGGTTCGTGGGCACAGTCGAGGGCGTTGTGGACAGACTCAGACGCGAGTCAACCAAGGATGTCTATTCTCCTGGGATTAGATGTCCGAACATGTCATTCACCACTCCCGAGAAGGTCTCGACCGCCAGAGAGTTGCTGGAAGACGGTGGCCCCGTTGCTGTGGCTCACTACGCCGCGTCGGAGAGACCCTATTTCGACGTGGAGATCCTACGACCAGAAATGGCAGAGGCCCCAGGGGAAAGCTCCTCGCGGATACCAGCGGTCAAAATCATCGTGGAACAAGAAATCAGTACAAAGGCAAAACGGGCCTTGGAGATACTCCTCTGATCTCATTCTTCCATGGGACACTTGGCACCACAGACGTCACATTCAAGGCATTCCTTGACTTCCCTCCTCACGGAATGGCCGTTCCCGGAGGGTGCGTGTCTGTCTGCTATAGGGTCCATCAGCATCCATCAATACTCTAGCTCCCCTTATATAGTTTTGCCCGCGAATATCACTATGTCACCGCTTTCCGTTTACGATATGTCGAGGTGCGCCCTTTCCGTAGCGAGTATCGGCATGGTATTTGCGCTACCTGTTGCCTTTCCCACGGAAGGCATAAATACGCATCTAGTTATGGGAAAGGTTGAAGATTAGAACCGCCATTTGGCTATGTCCCCAATAGGCCTGAGGATCGGAAAAACATGAGCAACCGAGTATTAGTGCTAGGAGGAGGAATCGCGGGAATCCAATCCGCCCTCGACCTTGCGGAATCGGGCGCCGATGTGACGATTCTCGAAAGCTCTCCCTTCATCGGGGGCCGCATGGCACAGCTGGACAAGACGTTCCCGACGAACGACTGTTCCATGTGCATACTGTCCCCCAAGCTCGTTGAGGCGGGAAGACATCCGAACATAGAGCTGGTCACGAACGCGGACCTGATCGCAC
>JAGLRN010000103.1 GCA_023136265.1 Thermoplasmata archaeon | reverse complement strand
CCCCGCAACCCTTGGAGACGAGAACCGAGAACACGTTCCTGATCGGGACGAAAGGCAGCCCAGCGGGCGGCGGCTATTCCACCCTCAACGACATGCTCGGGTTCGACATCGCGCTCGAGGAGAACAAGCTCCTCGGTCCGGAGTGCTCCCTCTCGATACTGAGACCGCCAGACGCGAATGAGGATAGCAGACCCAGTGTCGTCGCACTAGCGGGTGGCGCGCCTGGTCTGGCGGCATTTTTCGTGAAGTACTACCAGGCGGGATACACAACGGTAATCCTCTCGAACTACGACCCGCCAGACGCGGAGCCGGTCGAGAAGAAGATACGGGAGATGATCGGCGAATAGCTGGCGGACATCCGCAGGGAGGCTCAGGCGATCGAAACGACCTCGATGTCGAACGTCAGGTCCTTTCCCGCCAACGGGTGGTTCGCATCTATCGTCACATTCGTTTCGGTGACCTCGACGATCGTTATTACTGACGTTCCACCTTCGGGTTGGTCGATCTGCAGTTCCTGACCGACCTCCGGTTCCAGTTTGGGCGGCAGTTCCTTCCGGTCTAAGACCACGACAAGACCCTCGATGTGTGGGCCGTACGCCTCATCCGCTGGGATCTCAACGGTCTTCGATTCGCCAGTGCCCATCCCGATAATAGCCTGCTCAAAGCCAGGGATTATCTGACCCCCGCCAACAGTGAATTCCAGAGGGTCTCCATCAACCGAGGTGTCGAATACTTCGCCATCGTCCAATCTGCCGGTGTAGTGAACCTGAACGGTATCACCATTCTTCGCTTTCGTCATTATATCCTCCTTCTCACAATTCAAGGAATGGGTCGTATCCGCACGAGAGCTCTGCTAGCCTCGGATGACTCCCACGGTCACCGCTGTCTGCGACCCGGAACCGCTCACCAGGACCTTTGAGGAGCGTCGCTCCGAGGCCGTGCCTTATTGGCCTTGATAGGCCGACCCTTGAGCTCCTTCCCGTCCAGACCTGTCATTGCTTCCTGCGCCTCAGCATCCGTTGGCATCTCAACGAACCCGAATCCTCTCGATTCGCCACTGATCCTGTCCGTGATTATCTTCGCGGACGTAACTTCCCCAAAGGCTTCGAAGGCCTCCCGCAGCTCGTCTTCGGTGACCTCACGCGCCAAGTTTCCTACATATATGTTCATTCCGACCTACCATCCTTCGTTTCTCGAACAATCATGCCCGATTCGAATCCTGCTCACGAAGCAAGAATCGCTTGGGTCTGATAGTCCGCATACCATTTGAGCCTTTGCACCGTGACAAGAGCCCGACTCCCGCTCGAGCGATCACTCGGTCCGTGCAGGGGGCTGCTCTGGCGTCGGAGGCTCCTGCCGCTCCCCTTCTGCCTCCTCGCCACTTCCCTCTTCGGGTTCTTCCTTCTCCTCGAAGTCGGGTATGAGGTCCTCGATGTTCCGTATGTTGCGGCTCATGTACGCCACGACTGAAACGACCGTGCACAGTGTGAAGCTGATGAAGATTATCAGAGCCATGCCCGCCCCGGGCCCGGGCGGCACCACCCCGCCGAGCACGTCGGCCAAGCCGCCGCCGGGCATCATCGCTGGTTCGAAAACGTGGTCAGCGAGCGGTCCCACAAGGAGGAAGCCGAAGACGCTGGATATCTGGGCTATGAACCTCCTCGCTCCGAAGACGCGTCCCTGGAGCTGAGGCGGGACCTTCGACTGCCAAATCGCCTGACTGCAACCGGTGACCGTCGGCATGAAGAACATCACC
>JAGLRN010000102.1 GCA_023136265.1 Thermoplasmata archaeon | reverse complement strand
AGGCAGTCCACAGGGCGCAGGTTGGCATGACGCGGGCACACAGGCAACGTTCTCCGTGACCTCACCGGTCACAGAGGATGGAACCGAGTACGCGTTCACCGGCTGGTCCGGTGACTCCACAGAGTCCGGCAAGAGCTCCACAGTGCTCATGGACGGCCCGAAGACCGTTGAGGCGAGCTGGGAGGAGAGCGGATTCCTCGCCAAGTTCTGGTGGATCTTCCCCATCATCATACTCATCATCATAGGCGCGATACTGGCCATATGGATGATGAAGAGGAAGAAACCGGAAGAAGAGGAACTGCCTCCGCCCGAGGAGATGGAGATACCGCCAGAAGAGGAAGAGGTCTAGTCATTTCGAAGGGTGCCGCAAGGCACCCATCTTTCCCTATTTTTCATTCGACCTGAATCTCTTGAGCTTTCCCTTGCTTGACCAGGACCTCCGCGACTTGCCTGGGCAGACTCGTGACGTCTTCCTTCTTGAGGTCGTAGTTCCCCTCCACGCCCGCGAAGGGTGGGATGTCCTCGAGTACCCTGATGATGATGTTCGGCGAAGGCGCAGAGACCTTCCTCCTCGGTGTCTCGCACGCGGGTTCGGGCTTGTTCGTGCCGTATATGCCTGCCCTTGTGTCTTTGATCAGCTCACCGATCGCCTCGAACATGGCGGCCTCGGGTCTTGTCAGTGGCCCCAGGTCAACGCTCGCCCCGCTCGCTCTGGATGCCGCCAGATTGGCTATCTTCCGCGAACGCAGGCGGAAAACCTGATCCCGCTTCCTGCAGGCCTTCTGGTACTCGTCCCCTAGGAGCATCGCTGTCCTGGACTCCCCTCCCTTCTCCTGCTGCTCCTTCAGCTTCGACTCGAGGTCATCCAGGTACGAGTTCAGCTTCTCGAAAAAATCCGGTTCGAGCGGAGTCAGAGATCTCCGGGAGCTCTCCTCGCGATAAATGCGGGTGACCCTCCGAAAAGACATCTCCTCGTCCATCGGCTGCGTAATGCTCTGCCTGATATTTTATCCTTCGCGGATAGGCTTAATACGTCATCGGGGATTCCATTCTGGATGATGGAGGACGCTCTGATTGCCCACGCGAAGGCGGTGTCCATCCGCCTGGAGGTCGTTCCCCGATCCAAGGAGTCTGGCATCCAGGGATACGACGAGTGGCGGAAGAGGATCAGGGTGTCCCTGAAGGAGGAGCCTCGCGGCGGGGCCGCCAACAAGGAGCTTCTGCGCCTGATCGGCGAACTCTTCCGAGTGGACCGGGACAGCGTCAAGATCACCAAGGGCCTCCGCTCGAGGATGAAGACCGTGACGATCGAGGGCATCGTCGTGGAGGATGCACTCAGGACTCTTTCGCGGGGGCTGCAATGAGAGAGGACCAGGCAGAGGAGCTCATCATAGTGATCGCGCGGCTGAAGGAAGAGGGCGGCAGATATCCGGTCATAGTCGAGGGCAGGAAGGACGAGAGGGCACTGAGGGAGATGGGGCTCTCCGGAACCGTCCTCAGGCTCGACACCGGGAAATCCGTATTCAACTTCTGCGAAGGGCTCAGGGGCGAGTATGACCGCGTCATCATTCTGACGGACTGGGACCGGAGGGGGGGCAGGCTCGCGAGAGCGCTCCGCGAGGGGCTCATGGCGAACGGGATCTCGTACGACGTCGAGCTCAGGAAGCAGATCGCCTTCCTCGCGAGGAAGGAGGTCAAGGATGTCGAGGGTCTGCCGAAACTGCTGTCAAAACTGCCTGGCATGTCCTGAGAACGTCAAATGGGACGAAATGATTATATAGAACCCATCCCACTTAGATAATGAGAAACGACACTAGATCAGTCAAGTTCACAATCATCTATTCATCCAACATCCAAGGTCTGGACACACCAGGGAGGGTATGTGATTCGGACAGCGATTCCTCTAATGTCCTCTTTCTCAGAAGGTGTAAGCATGAACTTAGACCCGACAACAACAAAGTACCTAATACAGGCAAAAATGGAAGCAGACGGAATAGTGGAGAAGCCTGACGTCGTCGGTGCAATCTTTGGCCAAACTGAGGGTCTTCTTGGTGATGAGCTCGATCTGCGAGACTTGCAGAAGGGCGGAAGAATCGGCAGGATTGAGGTTGAGGTTTCATCAAAGCGAGGAAGGTCGGAGGGAACGGTATCCATTCCGTCCAGCCTCGATCAAGTGGAGACCGCCATACTGGCGTCGTCACTGGAGACCATAGACAGGGTCGGCCCCTGCAAGGCCAGGATAGCCGTCCAGAGCGTCACAGATGTCAGACTGACGAAGAGGCAGAAGATCGTGGAGAGGGCGAAGGAGATCCTCACCAAGCTGGTCGAGGAGTCCAAGTCCACCGGTCTCGACCTCACCAAGAGCGTGAGGTCCGCCGTGCAGGTGGAGGAAGTGATAACCTACGGACAGGAGAGGCTTCCCGCTGGACCCAACGTCCCGGACTCCGACGCCATCATAGTGGTCGAGGGCAGGTCCGATGTGCTCAATCTCCTCAGGAGCGGTGTCAAGAACGCCATCGCCGCTGAGGGAACGAACATACCCAAGACTATCCAGGATCTCTCCAAGGAACGGGTCCTCACGGCCTTCGTCGACGGTGACAGAGGCGGCGAGCTCATCCTGAGGGAGCTCCTTCAGGTCGCAGAGGTTGACTTCATAGCCAGAGCGCCAAGGGGAAGAGAGGTCGAGGAGCTGACCCAGAAGCAGATAACGAAGGGGCTGAGGCACAAGATCCCCGCGGAACAGTACGTGGAGATGTACGGGCTGGCCGGCGTGAAGAAGAAGTCGCGTGACCGGGCGCCCGCCAAGATCACGCGTAAGGCAGTTCCAGCTGCGTCCGAGCCCGAGAAGACGCTCACCCCCAAGCTGGAAAAGTTCAGGGACATGCTCATCGCGCTGTCAGGTTCTTCGAAGGCGAGACTGCTGGACGAGGATAACCGCATAAAGAACGAAATCCCTGTGAGGGATCTCGTCGACTCGCTCAAATCGAGCGACGGGCCGTTGTCCGCTGTCGTGTTCGATGGCATCATCACGCAGAGGATACTGGACATAGCCGCCGACAGGGGCATAAACTCCGTCGTCGGATCGAAGCTGGGAAACGTGACGAAGCAGCCCACGGCGATAGAGATATGGACCAGAAAGGACTTCGAGGCTTAGAAGAGGTGTCTAGATAGCGAAAGAACCGTTCCTTGATGCCGAAAAGGGCTTCTCACTCGACGAGCTGGAGGCAACATCCGACGTCATCATCCCATCAGACCCGCTCAAGAGGGTCGTGGGGCAGGAGGAAGCGGTCAATCTCGCAAGGATAGCCGCCACGCAGAGGAGACATCTCCTTCTCGCGGGCCCGCCTGGGACAGGGAAGTCCATGATCGCCCAGGCGCTTTCGCTGCATCTCCCCCGCCCGACGAATGAGATAAGGATCGTCCACAACCCGGAGAACCCAGAGCGCCCTCTGGTTGAGATCAAGGAGAAGCCCGACGTCGTGAGAGAGGAGAGGGAGATGAAGGGCGCGGAGGGCGAGCTCATAGACCCGAAGGAGGCGCCCATAAACGTGGCTGAGCGTCTCGGGTATAAGTGCGTCAACTGCGGCATATACAGCTCCCAGAGCGAGAGGATGTGCCCGAAGTGCTCGAGACCCAAGACCACATCCGGTCAGGGTACTGGCAACCCGTTCGGTGACCTTCTTGGCGGCATTGTCGAGGTCACCATAGGCCAGCTGGGCGGCAGGGACAGGGTCACAACGACCCGCCAGAGATTCGGAAAGGAAGAGGTCGTCGTGTTCGAACGCGCTGGCGAGATGATCAAGGTCCTTGACCAGAAGGCTCTGGAGAAGAGGCGGGAGATCGAGAAGATAAGCCCGAGAAAGGCCCTCGTCCGGTTGAAGAGGAACCCGTTCGTCCTGGCGACCGGAGCCAGCGAGACCGAGCTCCTCGGGGACGTGAAGCACGACCCATACGGAGGACACCCGCAGCTCGGGACACAGCCCTACGAGAGAGTGGTGCCCGGGTCGATCCACGAGGCCCACCAAGGAGTCCTCTTCATAGACGAGCTCCCGCAGCTTGGCCCCCTCCAGAGGTACATACTGACGGCGATGCAGGAGAAGAGGTTCCCCATCAGTGGCAGGAACCCCCAGAGCGCGGGGGCCAGCGTTCGCGTGGACAACGTTCCGTGCAACTTCATCTTCGTGGGAGCGTGCAACATACAGGACCTGCAGCACATACTCTCCCCGCTGAGGTCGAGAATCTCGGGCTCGGGATACGAGATCCTCGTGGGGACGACCATGCCCGACAATGACAGGAACAGGGCAAAGCTGGCACAGTTCGCCGCCCAGGAGATAGTCATGGACAAGCGGATACCGCATCTGTCCAACGCGGGGCTTCGCGCCATCATCGCCGAGGCCAGGAAGAGGGCCAGGGAGGCAGAACGCAAGGAGAAATCGCTCACCCTCAGGCTCAGGGAATTGGGCGGGCTGATCAGGTCCGCCGGAGACATCGCCGAGGCCGAGAGTTCCGAGCTCATCGAAAAAAGCCACATAGGGAGGGCGATCAAGCGGGCGCGCACGATCGAGGAGCAGATAAAGGAAAGGTATGGCTCCTTCTATTCTGGCGTCGCGTCCGAGACAAGCGATTCTCAGAAGAGCTCCTCGCCGTACCACTTCTGGAACTACCACGTGCACGACGACAAGAGGGGCTACCAGTAGGCCCGTGCACCTGCTCAGAACACCCTGATCATCTTGACGGCGTCCTCTCCATCCGTGTAGAAACCTGGGATCACATCAATCGTCTCGAACCCGAACTTCTGGTAGAACCTCCTCGCCTGAAGGTTTGACTTCCTCACTTCGAGCTCGACCCTCGTGAACGCTTGGTTGGCAATCCCGCTCAGGAAATGGCTCAGAAGCGCTGTCCCGATCCCGCGGGCGCGGAGGTCCTCACGAACGACCATGATCAGTATCCGGGCGGTCGTGGCCGTTGTCCTGGTGGACGCGAGCACGCCAACTATCACCCCTGACACCTCAGCCACGATGAAGCCTTCCCTCCACCATTTGTATATCCTGAGAAAGAAATCGCGCGAGTACCTTTCGCGCAGCGCCTTCTGCGATATGTTCCTGACTATCCTGAGGTCCGTGGGACTGAACTCCCTGATCCTGAACACGGGTGGTGATTATGGCACGCGGTAATAAAGGGGACGCGTGAGCGATAGGGTAAAATGCCTGGAGGGGGATTTGACCCTGTGAAGCTCCTCTTCGAGCTCTCTGGAGAGCATCCTGATTTGCCGCTCCTCGAGCTCTCGTCGGTCTTGGAAGCGCTCCAGGGCGGTGCACCGAACGTGACGAGGGACTCTTCTCTCGCGGTCGTGGAGGCACAGCTGGATCCGTCGCATATCGGAGAGAGGATCGCGCTCTGCCACAGAGTCTGCGAGGTCTTGGCGTCGGGTGATCTCGATTCATTGGCGGACGCGGCGGGCGGGCTCGAGCTTGGAGGGAGTGTCGCTGTCCGGTGCAGGAAGGTCTCGAGGTCGAGGGAGGAGCGCTGCTCTGAGATCCAGAGGCGCTTTGGGAACATCCTGGCGGGATCGCATCCCATAGACCTCGACAACCCGTCCACACTCGTACGCGTCATACTGGGAGAGGAGAGCTATCTCACGGTCCAGAGACATGAGGTCGACAGGAGGTCCTTCGAGAAGCGAAGGGTGGCCCTGCGGCCCTTCTTCTATCCCATCTCCCTCCATCCCAAGTTCGCGCGCCTCCTCGTCAACATGACCGGGGTGAGGAGAGGAGAGACCCTTCTGGACCCGTTCTGCGGCACGGGGGGCATCCTCATCGAGGCTGGTCTCGTGGGAGCCGCCTCCATCGGAAGCGACCTGAGGGAGGACATGGTCGATGGCTGCAAGGTCAACCTGGCGAGGTTCGGCGTCGAGGCGAACCTCTTCCAGGCGGATGTGAGAGAACTTCGTGAGCGCGTGCAGCGCGTGGACGCCATCGCGACGGACCCGCCCTACGGGCGCTCAACGACGATGGGAGAGGACATCTCCAGCCTCTACTCGAGGTCGTTCGAGGTCTTCTCCGACATCCTAGCAAGAGGCAGGAGCATGTCCATCATAGTCCCGA
>JAGLRN010000101.1 GCA_023136265.1 Thermoplasmata archaeon | reverse complement strand
TCAACGGCCGAGTGAATGGCAGGGTGAATGGCCGCACGAACGGTCGCACCAACGGCTTCATAAAAGGAACGCTGCCCAACGGCAGGGGCCTCCAGAGGAAGGGAGTCATGCGGAGGTCCTCCACCATCATCATCTCTCTTGTGGTTCTGTTCGCCTCAATCACGGTACTGATCCCGGAATCCCCGCCGGGCCCGGCGACCTCAATCAAGATAGATGGTAAGTTCTCAGACTGGAGCGGAGTGCCCGCGTACTCCCAAGGCTCCTCGACATCGGACCAAGATGTCGACATCAGGGAGTTCGCCCTCTTGAGTGAGAATGGCTACGTCTCCATCTACGTTGGTGCAAGGGGAACGATTCTCGAAGACCCCGACGGTTTGGACTCCGTCTACATCTTCATCGACATGGACGGGGATTCGCAAACTGGCTACCGGGCACAGGACATCGGTGCCGAGAGACTGGTCCAGATTGCAGGATCAGAAGGCTCGGTAAGCTACACTAGAGTTGCCACGTTTCAAGGGACCGACCCGCACAACTGGAGCGCATGGCGATCCATCGGGAGCTGCGGAGCGGCAGTGGCGGAGAACGGTATGGAGGTCCAGCTCTTTCCCGACCAGATTGAAGCGATATCAGAGAACTTCCAGGTTAGAATCAGTATGGACAACTACGATGGCGCGTCGTCCTGGTCCCAGGTGCCCTTTGGCCCTCGATTCGGGGCCCTACGAGTGGTCCAGACTGGTCTGCTGGGCAGAGGAGTTCTGGACATGTCGACGCCGTACATACTCGAGCTGAGGCTCAGGGCCTTCGGGTCGGACATCGAGGTCGAGGGCCTGAACTTTCGCAAGGTCGGGAACTTCTCCCTGCATCCCATCGATCCCTTCGTGGTTCCCGCCGACACAACGGTCAGGAAGTACGTATCGGTCAATCCGCAGACCATTGTGCCAGGGGAATTCGTTGAGGTCTCCCTGGCATCCGTGGACGCGGACGCTACCGTCACGATACTGGGAAAGGGACAGAGGACCTATGCCGTGACCAAACCGTCAGAGAAACGCGTCGACGGCTTTTTCGGTGATTGGCAAGACGAGATTTTGGTTGACGTTGACACGCAATTGACGGAGAACCCCAACGTGGACATGAACGGCTATTCGACGAATCTCTCCAACCAGAACGTATTCGCGTACTTGTCCGTGAAGGGTGAAATCCTTGGAGGGCTATTCACTCCTGAGAAGAGGGTGAAGGTTTCCCCAGGTGAGCCTGGCGAACCCTCTCCACCTTCAAGGATTCCCAGAGTGGCTGGAGAAGACGTTGCACTCGTTTACATTGACACGAATTCCTCGGTCTCGCAAGGATATCCTGTCGGCGGGCTGAGGGCCAACTATCTGGTGAAACTCACCGGAATCGGTGGCAAGATAATCGCGAAGGAACTCTTCGAATGGGACACTGGACGTTGGAAGAACGTCGGTTCCGTGGAGGCTGAAGTTGGCGATCGAGAGCTAGAGGTCTCCGTTTCTGCGGCCCGCCTAGGAGAGCTCAACAGCTCCAGAGTTTTCTTCCAGACCACGGATTGGGCGCGCAACCACGATAAGGCCTGGAGCAACACGACATGGTCAACGAGGACGGAATCCAGGAGCATATACGTAATTGAGAGCACGACGTCATCCGCTAGCAGCACGGCCTATTCGCACCAGAGAAAAATCGTGTACGATGGTACGTACTTCTGGGCGTTCTATTACGACGGTGACGAGGGGAAGACTATGTACGAGTACAGCTCCTCGGGCGAAAGCTGGTCCAACAGCGCGGTTTCGGCGTTCTCCACCTCAGGAGTCAACTACGCTTCTGTGTGGCTCGATAGCGACAACTCCACCATATACATCGTTGGCGACACCTCTGCCAGTGACGCGACCGTGATAACGAGGAAAGGAACGATCTCAGGAGCGAGCATCTCCTGGGGCAGCGAGTACACGGTCACGGTCTCGGGGAGCAACCTGGACAGCAAGGTGGCCTTCATTTCGCGAAGCTCAACAGGCTACATATGGATCGTTTCCTCCTGTCAGGAAACGAACTACAACATCGCGGGAGTCGGGTCTACTAACACGGACGACGTCTCCGCCTGGGACACGAGAACCGTTCTGAGGACCGTCGGTGACGTCTCCAACGACTACGTGTTCCCGCAAATCGCTCCGCTCCTTGGCGGAGACATATACGTGGTCTGGTATGCCGACGGCAACATAGAGGGAAGAGGCTATGATGCAGGGACTTCCTCCTGGGACACGAACGAAGCCAGCATAGCCACGACCGCGGGAACCAAGGACAAGATGGGACCCTCCGTCGTTGCGGACTCATCGCAGACTCTTCATTTGATATACTCGGACTCGAGTGGCTACATCCAGTATATGTACAGGGAGACATCGGGATCCTGGACGGATGGCTCGTCCGATCCAGAGACGAACAGCCAGTACAATTTCTATCCGACCCTCAGCCTTCTCACAACGAACGACAATCTTTACGCATTCTACATGAGAGGGAACCAAATATACTGTAAGGTTTGGGGTGGCAGCTCATGGTCTGAAGTCACTCTGACATCTGACACTAATACGAAAACACACCTCACGTCGACCTACTCCGGTTCAGGCGATGGCGAGCTTCCGTGGATTTGGAGGCAGGAGACGTTGGATTACGAGATCGCCATCGAGAGAATACCGGAGTTTGAGCATCTCATCTTGCCGATAGTGTTGACTGGACTAGTTCCGTTTGTGAGAAGACTGACTCGGTCCAGGAGGACGCAAAGGAAGTGCTCAGAGGCTACTGATAGCTAGCCTTCTCTGAAATCGAGCCAGCCTCTAGAACGTCTGTGAATCAGGCAAGCGTGGATCTGTGTTATGCGCGAATTCTGAGAGGAACAGGAACGTTATCCCAAATGCCTGTAAGATGACTCCTAGCAGAACCGCCAGTTGGTTGATGCTCCCGAATTCATCGAAGGCCTCACCGGCAATTGGTATCTCGAAGATGTCGTGAAGCAGGGAGAACCCGACGAAACCCACAACACCTACGACTATCAGGATCAGTCCTGTGTGCCAGTAGAATCTTCCAACCCTTCTGCCGTCTGAGTTTTCATCGGCCTCAGCTTCAGCTCTGCCGGTGAGTAACGGATCTGTATCGAGCAAATCCAGTTCTAGACCTTCAATCTCTCTGAGTATCTCTTCCGCCGAGGGTTCGTTAGTCTCTGTCATATCGTCAAGGCGAGAGTTGAGCTTCTTGAGTCCCGCAGGGGTCAGCCTGTACATGATCATCGCCGAATCCTTGCGACCCCTCGGATGGACCATTCTGGATGGCTCGACTAGGTGTTCCTTCATCAGCCTTTTCAGAGTCGGGCCCAGTACCGAGCTCCCTATCTGCGTGTTGTCAGAGAGCCGGCCAGGGGTTCTCATCCCATCGGCAAGCCCCTTCAGGATCTTGAACTCAACTTCCTCAGGCCTCAACTCTTGCACCTTCAACTCTTCGGACATGACACTACTGCCAAATGGACACCTTCTGTTTTCGTGGCGACAAAACGAGCTTGGCATCTAATAAGCCTTCCTAGATGTTTATCACCGTTGATAACCACACTACCTGGGTTTTGCTCGGAATCATGGACTTGCCAGTACAATATGCACCACACCGACCAAGATGGGAAGGAAAAGCTGACGCCTTTCACACAGAGGCGGTGTTCCTTCTCCGCAATCTCCACCTTCTTCGTCACATCTCACGATGTGTTAGGTTCCGGTGCCTCGGAAGTCGCATCTGTGTATCATCCCTGCAACTTCGCACGGTTCATGATATGTCTTGTTATCCGTGGTGATAACCTGTGAGAAACGATTTTATAGGTCCATTCTCAAGTAAGCACGCTTCTAGAAAGGTGGGCTTTGAGACTATGACAAGAGGACCACGTTGGCCAAAGACATGGCGTCGAGGAATCTACCCCGATTGCTCCCGCATCTTGCATGACCACCTATGGACTTTTTGGCCCCTGGATGAACAGAGTGGAGTGTCTTTTCGCCAAGGTGTCTCAGTAGTCTCGATGAAGAGGGGATGGTCCATTGACGCAGAGCCCCCCCTCTGCGGGATCTCCCCGACCTTCTGCCCTTCCGAGAGTGGCGAGACGGCATCTAGGATTCAGGATGAAGTCTTGCCACTCTCACCCGTTTTTTCAGTCGTGGAACATCCTACAGTCAAGCAACTTCTTTGTGTATGTGGAGAGAGCGGCCATCATCAATTGAGGTGACATTGCATGGTCAAAGGATCTCCCGAGCTGAGCACGAGGAAGGCCACCGGCGAAATGAACGCCCCTGAGGATTCTCCCAGCGGGGAAGGTCTAACAAGACAACTGGGAACGAGAGTGGGAATCCTCAATGGGGAGAATGTCTTCGAGGCGATTGACCGGGACGCAAGGCGTGCAGAGCAGAAATCGTCGCATGCGAATGAAAAGGTCCTTGTACTCGGGATCGCCTTCTACGTCCTCGCAATCGTGTCCCTTGCGCTCCTCGATGGTAAGCACATCTTCCCTTTCGTCTTCGCGGCCATGGGCATATTCCTGACTGCGTTAGGCGACTTCCTTAGAAGGAGGACCTCGGTCGGGCGCTAGGCGAGAGCGGTATTCCGAGATATTCGAACTCGTCCCCAACCCTGGTGGCCGATTGTCCCTAGAGCTATCCATTCCGAGGCTCTATTGCCAGGAGTTGTCTAACAAGCGGGCCATAGTCGTGGTCCTTCACCACAGATGAGTGGTCAAGAGAGAAGAGGAGTCTCTTCGGCGTATCCCAGAAGTACTCGTGCTCCTTGTAGGCTTCAGAGAGGTCGTGGAGCCTCCGCTTATAGTCCTCGAAATCCCTGAAGGCGCTGACCGCCACTATCTTCCTGGGGTCGTATACACAGAAAAAGGCAGGTCCGAGCAGCTTCATGATTCTGGGAAGATTGTACTTCAGCGTTGCCGATGATCTTGGATGGAACGTGGCACTGGTGACGACGATTAGCCGGATGCCGATCCTTGACAGGTCTGGTGTGCATATCCTCTCCAGAATCCTCTCCTCCCGAAACCTCCTCCTTGCCCTTCCCACGGTCATCCGAGAGATATTCAATCTCTTGGAATGCTCCGTGTCGTTGGCCTCAGGTCTTTCGACAAGACCGGAGAGCACGAGAGACTCCTTTCTCCCCAACTTGAGGGACCTTGTTCGAAAGATGGTCTTCCTGACCTCCTCGCCTTCCTTGCCTTCGAAGAGGACGTCAAGGAGCGGAGTGAAATCGAAGTATCGATAGACCTCGCATGTTCCCAAAGGGAACGCCAGTACTTGCAGGGGCTCCTCAATGAATCCCTGGGACTGATATCTTTCCTCGATGGAATGTATATTGCGCATAGCCTGCGTGTAACTCGGGGAGATTTGAATCATGAAATCCTGACCGGGTTCCATGAAGGCGTGGACGATCTCATCTCTCTCGAGAACATCGGAGATGCTCGTGAGCCGCTCTTCCAGGCTTGGGTACGAGACAAGAGATCCCAAGGAAACGACAATGACCTCGCATCCAAGTGCCGCGAAGTCTGGGACCTCGACTGACCGCAGGAGTCGGTTCTCCACAAGCTTCCGGCGGATAGCGGTGACCGTCGGCGACTTCATGCCGAGTCTCGAAGCGAGATCCTTGTCGGTAATCAACGGATAGTGGACGAGTCCATGCATGACCCTCGCATCACTTCTCTTCGGCACATCATTTACCATTAAGCATCGGAAGAAGGGGGGGCTATTTATCCGTTGCGATACAAATCCCATGGTGATGCAATTGCGACAATCAGTGTCCCTCTGACGAATCGAACACTGCGGAAAGATGCCAATCATTGTGGGCGCCCGTCAATGATTGCTCCTCCATGTTCTCGAGCGTTCTGACGAATCTACGGGGACGGAGTGTCCACTTGACGCAATAATGGAAAGCCTTTTGTCCGTTGACAGTACCTTTTGCGGAAGAGATTAGTCGAAAGACCAATTCCAGCCTGCCATATGTGCAAAACGGATAATGCAAGGGGGGAACACATAAATATGTGATAGATTATTTGCCACTCACTCAGCGACAGAAGGTGTTGTGGCCTTCATCATAGGCCATGGATAGGGGTGCACAAAGATGGATAGAATGGAGCCAAACCTAGAGAGGGTGAGCCCGAAGGATTCTGTTATGACGACGACTGCTCGCACTAGGAGCATTCTTCTTCTCGTCTCAGACCTTCGGATATACCAGGACTTCGCGGAATGGGTGACGTCATCCGTCGAATCAGAGGGCGAATCGATTCTCCACGTGTCGTTCAAGGGGGCGATTTCCCTGGTCTCTGAAGAGTCACCGAGAACCGCAGAAGTGCTCAACATCGCCGATATCCGGGATTGCGACAACGAGATAGAGATGACAAAGAGGACCCTTGATGCCCTTTCAAGGATGGAGAGATTCGACAAAGTCTTCTTCGATCCTCTGTCACCGCTCTCAGAGACGTTCTCGGAGGAGTCCGCTCCTGCATACGTACTGAAGGAGCTCGTTCCTTTCCTCGAGCATCGAGGCTCACTGGGCTACTTCTGCCTGACATTGGATTCGCATGACAACGTAACGGTCGCCCAGTGCAAGGATTCGACCGATGTATGCATTCAGGTCACGCAGCAGGATGGATCACTGCTCGTCCAGGCGCTAAGTGCAAAGGGGATATACACAAAGGATTTCTTCCTTCCTCGCGTCTGCAGGAACTGGCCTGCAATCGAAGAGCGTGCGAGATTGCCATCGGGATTCCATCCAACTATAAAGACGGCCGTCGGCATCGACTGAGATTCCAGGCCCCCTCGCAGATCGACGAGGTTGATCGTTTTCTATCGAGGTAGTCGAGGCGTTAAAAGCACATTCTCTCCAGACTTAGCCAGAGAGACTCGGACCTGGTGCCTGTTCCCTTTGACGACTATACTGACAAGCCTCGTGTTCGCGTAGTGAAAATCGTAGATGAGCCTCTTCTTCTCAGGATTCGACGGATTGAGGGACAGCCGAAACGATCCAAGCAAGTTCAAGAGAATGAGCCTCTTGATTCTCCCGGAACACTCCCCGAGAGGAATCCCCAATATGGTCGCAATAGTCAGCAACCTCCGAGGGCTCTCATGGGTGAACATCAGGATCCTTGCATCTAGTGTGTCGATTCCCTGGAACCCTTTCGGTGCCGTGGAATAGCTCTCATCGGACTCTGGACGGTGTGCAACAGCGATCTGACTCGTCATTGTCTCTTCTCCCTATACGACATCTAGTCTTCGATGTGGATGTGATACAAGTAGGTTGTGCCGCTATTTCCATAGATGATAATACCGAGAGAAACTTTATTCCCCCGCTATCCATTGGACAACAGAATGCTTCAGAAGTCCCCATGCCACACAGAAGTTCTCTCTGCAAGGAGAGCTTATGAATCGAGAGGCGCGAAGGTTGACCTCGAGTCTGACGGAGAAGTGGGTGCGAATGTCCCCGTTTGACTCTCCAGAGCAGCCCAAGATACGTCTACTCTCGTCTGAGTGGTTGTGCTTCTTGTCCCGGTTTCTCGTCGCGATCAGAGAAGCAGTTCCTGAAGATGTCAAGAAGAAGAGTTCCCGGGAATGGTACGAGAGCGAAATCGAGAAGAACCCGAATGATAAGAGCCTTTGGTTTGGCCTGGGCTCGCTACTGGCCAAGATGGGAGAGCACGAGAAGGCTGTTGAAGCTTTCGCGAGAGTCACCTGGCTCGATCCTTATCATCTGAAGGCCTGGGATGCCAAAGGGAAAGCGCTGATACGATTGAGCCGGTTTCAGGAGGCCCTCGAATGCTATACAAGGGCAACCGAGCTTGACAGCAGAGACGAGAGACTATGGTTCCAGAAAGGAGAGACCCTCCTGAAGCTCAAGAAGTACAAAGAGGCCCTGACATGTTATGAGAGGGCGATGGAGGTCGACCCGAACTTCTCAGATGCCTGGTATGGGAGGGGAGAGGCGTTGAAGGAACTCAACAGTCATACTCTAGCCAGCGCATCCGACGAGCCTCTGAAGGAGAGCAAGCAGCTCGACATCGACCCCATCCTCTCAGAAGATGCCAGGATACCGGGAACATGCGGAACCGACGATCGAGACCACTCGCGCCTCGGAGAGACCTCCGAACGGCTTTCAGATAACGAGCCACACAGAGAGGACTACCTTCTGGCGGCGAACATGCAGAGATACAGCGGGAACACCGAGGAGGCCCTCGAGCTGTACGACAAGGCAACAGGGGCCGACCCAAACTTCCTGGATGCGTGGTACTCCAAAGGAACCCTGCTCTATATCATGGACAGATATGAGGAGGCCTCTGGTTGCTTCGAAAAGGCGCTGAAAATCGACCCCGACCATAAGTGGAGCAAGAAGAGGAAAGCGGAGATCGAGACGCTCCTCAGAGGCAGGACACCCAAGAAGACAGAGTCACCAGCGCCCAGGGAGAGAGGTGAGAGGGGGCCTGAGGGAGCCTCTCAGAAGACAATCACCCCAGCTTTCGAGAGTCCTAGGGCAGAAGCGGTTAGCAAGGAGGAGCTCATGCAGAAGGCCAATGAGCGTGTCCTTGCTGGAGATCTTGAAGTCGCACTCCTCTACTACGACAAAGTCCTTGAAACTGACCGGGACTATTGGAAGGCGTGGAAGGAGAAGGGGCGGGTTTACTCGATGATGGGAAGAGGTGAGGACGCGACAGAGTGCATTGAGAGAGCCACCAGGCTTAACCCTGAGGACGAATCATTGTGGGTTGACGAGGGGAAGACGCTCCGCACGTGCGGGGACAGGCCTGGAGCGCTGGCAGCTCTGAAGAGGGCACTGGAACTCGACCCCGAACTGGCGGATGCCTGGTTCGAGGCCGGGACGATCCTCCAGTCGCTTGGATTCTCAAGGGTCGCCCACAATGCCCTTCGGGAGGCATTTGAGCACTACCTTGTTGATATGTTGCGGGAGAGGGATGAGGCCTCTGAACCAGACCACAAGGTCCCACCCACCCAGAAGCGGGAGAGGCGTGGAAGGCACGATGCCATTCGGTCGCACCTGATGGACCTCGATAGGTCCGACCGCAACATCCTAATGGCCCTGTGGAGGCGAAGCAGATCGGTCACCGAGCTAGCAAGGAACTTGGGCATTCCGGTGGCAGAATGCCACAGGCGTGTGAAAAGGCTGCATTCCGACGGCATCCTGAAACGCTATACGTTCCAGAACATCCTGGGTCCCGACAAACAATTCGTCGACCTCTACAGGCTTGACAAACAGGAGGCAGTGATGTTCCTGCAGAGTGAGAGACTGATGCTGGAGATACCGCTCGCTGCGGAGAGCGGACAGGACGCCCACTCTCCGCAAAAGAGGACTGCTCCAAAGATAGGCTCTTGAGAACGCCTCATTGGGTTCAGATTCATTTCTGAACCCATGGCAAGACTTCGGTGGATTCCCTGCTTCCGAATCACGGGAAGCAGAGTCTCCTCGTTCGAAAGGTATTTGACAAAGATTAAAGAGGAATCGATGCAATCGCGTTGAAACAATGAGAAGAACACAGAGTGTCTGGCCTTGGCCCGAGCGGAGAATGACACAGATGGACCGTGGTGCGAATCTAGGAATGGAGGGGGGCGAGACCATGTCCCTCCTCGGACAGATCGAGTTCCTTAGTCCTGAGGCTGGATTTCGTGCCTTCTGGCGTCTGGTTTCCGGGTCGTTGCACGATTTCCTGAGCACATCGAAACGCTGCGGGACTCTTGGGGATGGGGGGAACGCACCTTACGAGAGCGAGTCTTGCGATGGTCGTTTCTCGTGGTGGTGATAGGTTGAGCGAGTCCGAGGAGAAGTTCAGGAGTTTATTCGACAACGCAAGTCACGGGATTCTATTCTTGGACACGTCCGGAAGAATCCTCAACGTCAATGAAAGCGCTGTTCGGATATTCGGGGATTCAAGTGATGAATTGGTGGGGAGGCGTCTTTCAGACATCGGTGTGTTGTCTCCAGAGCAGATATCGGAACTCGAGAAGTGTTCTAGCGAGGTCCTTGCCGGAAAGAAGATTCTTCTGCCCCTCCACATCACGGACAGGAAAGGAGAAGAGATAGACATAGACTACTCAGCCAATCTCGTCAGATCGGGTGATAGAGTCGTGGGTGTCATGGCCGTTGTCAGAAATGTCACCAAGCTCAGGGAGGCGAAGGACAAGATCAGAGAGACCGAAGGGCAGCTTAGAGACCTGAACTCTTTGTTCCTAGCCATCAGGAACATCAATCATTGCACAACGTCCGAAACGGACAAGAAGATTCTTCTGGAGAGGGTATGCCATTCGTTGGCCGACACGAGAGGATACATGGACGTATCTATTGCCTATCTGGACAAGGACACGAACGAGCTCCGTCCTGTCGCCCACCGTGGGAATCACGAACGAAGGCAGTGGAAGGCCAGCCCGACAGGCGAGGGTGACGCCCCGAAGTGTGTTAGATCTGTGCTTGAAGAGCAGTCGAGTGTGTTGCACAGTAGTGCGAGGGAAGAGTGCGGGGAATGCGATTACTGCGACTGCGGAGTCGATCATCAATCTGTTGTCGTTCCCATAATGACTGGTGGCGGACTTGTCATCGGACTCATTCACGTCTGCGTCGAAACGGGAAGGGACATTCACAAGGATGAGATCGGCTTTCTCGATGACGTGGGGACTGACTTGGCTCTTGGCATTTCCAAGATCGAGGCCGAGGAGGCTCTGCGAGAGCACAAGCAGGAGTTGGAAATCAGAAACAGAATCGATGAGATCTTCCTCACCATCTCGGACGAGAGAATGTACAGAGAAGTGCTTGATCTGGTTCTGAAGGCCATGGATAGCAAGTACGGCACCTTCGGATACATCCGCCGAGACGGAGCCATCGTTTGCCCCTCCATGACCAGAGACATCTGGGACCAATGCCAGATGAAGGACAAAGACATCGTCTTTCCCCGAGAGAAGTGGGGAGGTATATGGGCCCGGGCTCTCATGGAGAAGAGGACGCTTTGCTCCAACGGAGGCTTCAAGGTGCCAAAGGGTCACATTCCTGTCACCCGGGCTCTGGATGTGCCCATCATCCATCGAAACGAAGTCATAGGAAACTTGCTGGTCAGCAACAAGACAACGGACTACGACAATAAGGACGTGGAGTTGCTGGAGAACATAGCCAGCGGCATAGCTCCAATCTTGAACGCAAGACTGCAGAGAGATAGACAGGAGGAGGAACGCAAGGAGGCTGAGGAGAACCTGCGACAATCAGAAGAAAGGTTCAGAAGCATCGTAGAGGGGGCTCCCAGTGTCCTCGTAATAGCAGATACAGAAGGTAACAACGTTTATGTCAGCCCGAATTCCGAAGAGATTACAGGCCTCACTCCTGAGGAACTGCTGGGAGGATTCGTCTCGTGGGTCCATGAGGACGACAAGCCGAAGGCAGAAGAGGTCTTTGACCGAACCTTCTCCGAAGGAATTGGAGGCAGGGACTTCGAGTACAAGGCAGTGAGGAAGAATGGGGAAGTGTGGTATGCCTCGAGCTCCTGGGAACCGCTCAAGGATGCGCAAGGGGACTTCGCTGGCGTGGTCCTCCAGACAACCGACATCACAGAACGCAAAGAAGCCGAAGAGAAGACGAAAGCGTCCGAAGAGAGGTTCAGAAATCTCGTTGAGAACACTGAAGCGGCGATTGTGACCACCGACATTGAAGGGAAGCTCAACTACGTCAACGATGCGCTCTGCAGGATGATAGGGTACTCCAGACAAGAGCTCCTTGGCGAATTCTTCGGTGACTTCATTCATCCTGAAGACAGAGAGAAGGTCGTGGGAGTGTTCCTGAGCGCCTCTGAGAATCCTGGAAAGGCGGTACATCTGGAATTCTCCGTGACACGCAAGGATGGCCACAAAGTCCGAGTAAGTACTACTCCGACCTCCCTCATGCGAGGTGATAAGATCGTCGGATTCAGCGCAATCGGCACGGACATCACAGAGCTCAAGCAGGTCGAGGAAACCAAGAACAGGTTAATCTCCAACATATCACACGAGCTCAGAACCCCGCTCACAAGCATCGAAGGGTACGCCAGGTTCATGCTCTCAGGGAAGGCCGGAAAGTTGCCTGAGAACCACAGGAAATCCGTGAACGTCATTGTCGAGGAATCAGAGCGGTTGAGGGTTCTGATAGACAACTTCCTCGACCTGATAACCATAGACGTCGAGGGGCTAAAGATGGAAACAGCGACCGTATCCATCGGTCGGATTATCGAGAGCTTGGTTTCTTCCATGACTCCAGAACTGAAGAAGACGGAGATTCGGATCTCCAAACGTCTCCCGTCTAGCTTACGTCCCCTCAGAGGAGATGAGTCGAGGCTGCACCAGTTGTTCTCCAACCTCCTCAGCAACGCCATCAAGTTTACGTCAGCGGGTGGTTCGGTTGAGATCAGGGCAAGCGCGAGCGACCAGCATATTACCGTCGAAGTGGCAGACACGGGTACAGGAATCTCCCCCGAGGACATGCCACACATCTTTGATAGATTCTATCAAGCGGACAGTTCATCCACGCGGGTACACAGGGGCGCGGGACTCGGTCTGGCGATATGCAAAGAGATTGTGGAAGCCCATAAGGGGCGCATAGAGGTGGAGAGCGAGCCCAGAAGTGGCTCGGTCTTCCGTGTCATACTACCTCTTGGCGAGGAGGATTCGGATGTCTAGGCAGAAGGTGATGGTTGTTGATGACGAGAAGAACGTCCTCGATCTTGTGGGAATGATACTGGAGGTGGAGGGATACGAAGTCTCCAAGGCAAACGATGGCATCGAGTGTCTCGACACGATAGAGGAAGTGGACCCAGACCTGGTTCTGCTGGACGTCAGGATGCCGGGGATGAACGGATGGATCGTCTTCGAGAAGCTGAAGGAGAACCCAAGAACCAAGGACATCCCGGTGGCGATGCTCACAGTCATGGCTCATCCAAGAGACAGGGAGAGGGCCCTGAACGAGTTGGGGGTGGACGACTACATAACGAAGCCCTTCACCCCAGATGACCTCGTACGGCGTGTTAAGAAGCTCCTTTCGCCATAGGACTTGCAGGCGTCCGATATCTGTGTGCGATAGCACGTCCTGAGAAGCATTAATACCGTCATTGGCATAGCAATCGGCAAGCTCCTCGTAACTCTCAAAGGTCTGAGCCATGTCCAAGGGTAGCGGTATGCGCGGGATTCTCACCCTCACAGTCTCGAAGCAACACGGCGCTTGGTCAATCCTAAGCGCCTGCTTCGTGTTGGGCACGTGGGTAGGAGGCAGTCTCGACCCCAGAACCGCTCTCCTGTTATGCTCGGTCGTATTCGGCTTTCTGGCGCACCATTCAGTGGGAGTCTATTTGCGGCTTCCTGAGACGGACACACGGAGGAGGGGAGTGCTGATATGGACGACTTCTTACGCACTGGTCCTTCTGGGCACAGGAGGTCTGCTTGTTTTGGCATACGGACTATGGTCACTTCTCCTCTTCGGAGTCCTCCTACTCGCAGTCGGGTTGACATCACTGATGATAGCGCGCCAGAAGAGGGATTACACAACTGGCGGCGAGCTCCTTGGAGTACTGGGCCTGACCCTTGTCGCCCCAGTGGCAGAGTATACCGCCCGAGGCATCTTCTCTGTGCACACCTTTGCAGTGTGGGTGCTCTGCGCTTTGTTCTTCTGCGGGAGCGTCTTCCACGTGCGCTACCTGGTGCGCCGGCGAGCCGCGAGCATGGGACCGCTTCGAGAGCGTCTCAAGGCGGGTCGGACGTCAGTTGTGTATCATCTCGTTGCCCTTTGCATCGCGGTCGTTTTCGGCCTTGCGGGCATGCTTCTTCTTCTTTCCCCTCTGGCCCTTCTGCCGGGCGCTCTTAGGGCGTGGTCTGCGGTGGGGAGGAGGGTAAGGAGACCGTTACCCGTTCGGCAGATTGGTGTGATGGAGGTCCTTTACACGCTCGTCTTCCTGGTTTTGGTCGTCTCGGCGTTTTACTCATCGCAATAGCTTCGGTTCCGCCCACGCCTCGACCTTGGTCCGCCCATCGTCCTCGGGTGCATCTCCAAGAGCGTGGAGTCGGGCAGCATTCACGGGCTCCAGATTCTCGAAATTGATCTCGCTCGTGATACTCTTCCTTCCACTTGATGCTCTATATGTCCTTCGTCAGGATAATGACACGACTCTCTGCACTATCGTTCCCGAAGGGGGACATCACTTCTGGGAGCAACGGCCATTTTCTGTTTTCCCCGGGACAGAATCCAGTCCGCCAGCTCGATGAACGCTTTCTCGACATTCTTTCCCGTCTTGGCGCTCGTGAACGCGAAGGGCGAGCCCAGGCCTCGGCTGTACTTCGAGACCTCCGCCAGCTCCATGTCGAACTCGTCCTCGAGGTCCATCTTGTTGACGAGGACGTAGACAGGAACTTCGCCAGCCACCTGGCGGACCGAAGCGGTCCATTCGTCTATGCTCTTGAGCGTGTCCGCTCTCGTCACATCGGCGACCGCAAGTATCCCCTGCATCCCCTTGAAATGGGCCTGCAAGTATAGCTCCGCGACGTTCTTCTCGCCCATGACGTCCCAGATCATCATGTCAACTCTCATATGCTTGCCCCGGGGCAGAGCGAGATGGATCTCCTTCTTGGACACCTTCGCTCCTATGGTCTTCGCGTATCTGTCGTCGAACTGGTCCAGGATGAACCTCCGAATGAGGCTCGTCTTCCCCACCCTGGGATCTCCGACGAGACCCACCTTGAGCTTCGCCACACTCTCCTCCTTTCCCGATGACGGAGCTTCCGAGATCACTCTCATGTCGTAGTCCATATGAGCCACCTTGAGAAGATACTTCATCTTGACTATCGCGTCCCGAACGGCCTCGACCGCCCGAGCATCACCGGTGGAGAAGAAGTCTTTCGGAACGCTCAGAGTCGCCCTGCTCTCTTCGCATATCCAGCCGTGGGTCTCCAGAAGATCGGACAGCGTCTTGAACCTCGAGTCCTGACCGCTGACGACAACCTCGAAGACGATCCTCCCCCTACGGCTCACATCCTTGAGGTCCTCCTTCTTGGAGATCCCATCTAGCAGGACCTTCTTGCCATCCTGTCCCGATCCGTCCAAGGACTGTCCTCCGCAGCGCCCCCGCGCTTGTCAAATGAACCCGGCTGGAAACGCGGTGCTGTTCTGGGGATAATCCTGTGGTCCTTATAACTATATGGCGTCTACATGTAGTTTTTCCGAAAGAACCTAATATCTCAGAGGGCATCATCCTCGTGCAGGGGCAAGGGAGATGGTGAGGAAGGGCTACAACAAAAGGTACTACAAGAAGAAGTACCTTCTGCAGATCAGTGAGAGGATCGTCCTCTTCCTGGACAACCATGTCGGCATCTACGATCAAGCGGAGCTGCCCCTCACACTCACGCAGTCAGGAATCGCAGACGCCCTCGAGATAAGGAGAAGCCAGGTGTCGCAGGTCATAGGCGGACTCGTGGAGAACGGGTTCATAAGCGGGGAGCTGAGGCACGTGCAGAGAGGGAAGAGACGGAGGTTATGCTACTTCCTGACGTCCCGGGGAATGGACCGCGCGCGGGAAATCGAGACGGGGATAGGAGGCGAGCAGATAGAGCTGCTCAACGCCCCTGGTGGGAAGAGAACGGTCAGGCTTCGGGAGGTTCCCACCATTCTCGCGGACGGGTCCACGCTCCTGGACATCTTGACTCACACCCGCAAGTCAGCGTTCGACATGGCGGAATACCGGAAGAAGAGGATGAAGAAGAGAAAGCTCGTCGCATCTGGGCTTCCGATGCTCCACAGGTTTTTCGGCAGACGGAAGGAGCTGACGCTGGTTAAGAGCTTCTTGAATTCCAAGGAACAGCGCATTCTGACAATTCGGGGAATCGCGGGCATCGGCAAGAGCACGCTCGCGGCGAAGGTCATGAAGAAGTCGAAGGGCAAGACGAATCTGTTCTACTATCGGCTCAAGGACTGGACCACGCTCCGTGGCCTCCTTCTGAGCCTCTCCAAGGTCCTCAGCGAACTAGAAAGGAATGACCTGAAGTTCTACTTGGATTCGAACAAGGAGATAGACCTGGACGAGGTAGGACTCATTATGGAGGACTGCCTGCGCGGTCTGGACGGGATGATTGTCCTGGACGACTGTCAGTTCGCCAGGGGCAACGTACTCAACTTCTTGGAATCCGCCAAGGGATTCCTCGGAGCCTCCAATGGATTCAAGATGATCGTTCTGGGCAGGCAGATACCGCCGTTCTACGACACCCGGGACGTGAGCATCAAGAAGCATGTGGTCGAGATGGAATTGGGCGGACTCAGTGCGAAGGATTGCAGGGAGTTTCTGTCCTCGCGCAAGCTCCCGAAGGCCGAGTTCGACGAGATCATCAAGAAAACGGAAGGTCACCCCCTGTTCCTGGAACTCGTAGACTCCTCTGCGCAGGTCGTTGCCGGCGACGTGAAGAGATTCCTCAGGCAAGAGATCTCCCTCAAGCTGAACAAGAAAGAGAGAGCGATACTATCAGTCGCTTCAGTCTTCCGAGAACGAGTGAGTACAAGTGCGCTCTTTGCCGAAGAGAAGCTGGACCACTATATGATTGACTCCCTGGTCTCTCAGTCCCTCCTTTCTGAGTGCGCCGACGAAAAGTATGTGATGCACGACGCCCTGAAGGAGTTCTTCTACGGTCAGCTCTCGGAGCCCAAGAGGTCTGAATACCATCGCCGGGCTGGTGAATACTACTCCGATTTCTCAGACCCGGGATCGGTCCTAGAGGCTCAATACCACCTTGTGAAGGGAGGCCTTTTCGAGCGGGCCGCAGAGCTCATGACACTGCATGGAGAGAGCCTCGTCAGCGAGGGCTTCTCAGAGGACCTGCTTGAGATTCTCGAAGCAATGGAGGATTCAGATACTTGGGGTACATTCGTGACGGACATCCATCTTCTAAGGGGGAGGATGCTCAATCTTACGGGGAGGTGGAAGGAAGCCATTGAGGATTTCAAGGAAGCCGAGAGGATTTCCGCAAAAGAGGGAGATACCGATCTTGCGCTCGAGGCAGCCTCGCAGATTGGGGAAATCATGAGGAAGCAAGGCCAGAGCAGGGATTCTCTGGAGATCTTCCAGAGAGCAGAGAAAGAAATCAATGAGCGGACGGATGTTTCGGTGACAACCAGAGTATTCAGGAACCTGGCGATGCTGTATGCGGATCAAACAGACTTCGATAGGGGCTATGAGTACCTCAGCCTCATGGACGAATCTACATCCGAGCACCTCGATAGATCGGAAAGGTCAGACTATCTTGCAGCGAAGGGTACGATTCTTTCGCTCCAGAACCTGCACGAGAAGGCGATGGAGGCGTGGAAGCAGGCGGTCGAGATATGTGAGGGGAATCACGACGTGTTGAGACTCCCCAATCTGTACAATGGTCTGGGCATTTCACTCTACGACCTCGAGAAGAATGACCTGGCGCTCGAGTACTTCGATCGTGCCATTAGATTCGCACAGAGGATCGGAGACCTGCGAAGCCAAGGGGTCCTTCTGCTCAACACGGCATCCATCTACATTGAGAAACCCAATCTGTCGAAGGCTGAGAGGTATCTTGACAGTGCAATGGAGATATTCAATCGGCTGGAAGAGAAGAAGAATAGCGCGCTCGTCGAGCTGTCGCTGGCCTTCGTTAGCTACACGCGAGGGGAAAGCGACGAGGCTTCTAACCGTATACAGAGACATCTCGAGCAAATCAAGACGCACGGCGCCCCAGCCGACATCATGGACTCCTTCAAGAGATCGGGTGAGCTGTATAGGGAGATGGGAATGGTCGACCAGGCAAGAATGTGTTTTGAGACTGCCATCTCCCTCTCTGAGCAGGTGGGCAAACCCATGGCGTCACTGGATCGTCTTCAGGAGCCGAAGGGCACGAGAAAGACTATGTGACCTGTTCGTTGCCTAATTCAAGCTGGCCGTCGGCGGTCTTGGCTTGCTCGTTGCGTCCGTCGGATCTGTTCCGGCTTCGTATTCCTCCAGATTCGTGAAGTCATCAAGGTCCGGGTCGTCATCTGCCCCATAGCTTAGGTCCCCGAAATACTCCAGCTCCCACAGGTCTGGAAGGCCGTCACTGTCGGAATCCCAGTCCGCTACAATGTTCCTCGAGGCCAATACCACAACGAGGAGCAAGGCCAGCACACCAAATGCTATCATTGCCTTCATTTTTTTCCTCTCCTTTTTCTGAGAACTAATAATAAATCGGAGAGGGGTCCAATAAAAGGTTTCCCGGACATGTATTTTCTTGGAATCACAGACCGAATAGGCTAGATGTAAGCTCAGACGATTGATATCACGATAAGCGAGCAACGATGCCCCGAAAATCGAGGCACGAGAGCAATTGCACACCCATCAATACAAATACGCCTTCGGAATCTCCGATATTGGATTCCGCATGGCCTTTACGGCGTTCCATTGCGCCCTCGTTTGGCCCCTGTTCATCCTCAGGCCGAAAAGATTCGATTTCATCGGGCTCAGCGTCGGCGCGGTCATTCCAGACCTGTTCATACCTTTCGTCTACATTCTTCCCGCGTATGAGGAACCCGTGAGGATCATCACTCATTCGCTGATTGGTGCCTTCACGTTCGATTTCGTCCTGGCCCTCGTGGCTACCCTATACGTCGTGCCCAAAGTGATTCGATACTTCAAGAACACATCCTCCGACCCGAGAGGCTACAAGTTCGCCGGAATAGACATCCTCGAGCAGCGAGGCAGCCTGCCAGTCATAGTATACTCGATATTGATAGGCACCACAAGCCACGTCCTTCTGGACATCCTGTATCACGGAGGCAGCCCGGTCTTCTATCCCCTGCCTTCCGTCATGTTCCCCCCCGACGAGGTGCTTTCCCTGGAGATCTTCGCCCACGGGACCATTCTGCTCGCGTTCGTCTATCTCGCGTACGTGTATTGGTGGAAGATGGGCAGATGACATCGGAGGTCGGTCGTCGTCCCCAAAAGGCTTATCAACACCTAGGTGAATGAGGGGATGAGGAGGGAACAAATGAGCGTTCCAAAGAAGAAGACTGAGCCAGAGTTCCGAGAGTCGAGGTTCATGGCGTACGTGCTGATGTTGCTCGGGATTGCGTTGATCCCCGTGGGCATCATACTGACACTGCTCCGGGAAGGCGACTACGGTTCCTCGTTCGTGTACATGCAGCAGGGAATCGTGACGGTCGGCGTGGGCCTCTTCCTGATATTCCTTGCCATACTCTTCATGATGGTTATTCCGGCCAAGAGGCCGGTAGCACGGATTCCAGTGGCACCGATGCCACTAGCACCGATTCCAGTAGTGCCGCCCGCCAATGTCTGCACGAGCTGTGGAGGACTTCTGATGTGGATACCGGACCAGCAGCGCTGGTACTGCAACTCGTGCAAGGCGTACAAGTAGGAACACGAGCTAGCTCGGGTCAGCGTGTCCTCCTGGCGATAAGTGACATGTGGATTGACCATACTCAGGGCGAACTGGAGGGCTACATATCATATCTGATAATGATGCCGACATCCTTAAACCAAGCCAGATGATGAAAATCACGGACGCAAATGTTACAGGCTGGCGGTTCAAGGACGATTCTAGTCGTCGATGACGAGGATTTCGTGAGAGACACGCTGCGCATCCACCTCGAGCGGGCGGGTTATCGTGTCGTGACGGCACACGACGGGGAGGGCGCAATAGAGGTCCTGAAGGCGCATGACATCTCGCTAATCATCACTGACATAAAGATGCCTGGGATTGATGGGTTCGGGGTCCTCAGTTACGTTGAACAGAACTACAGCTTCTTACCTGTGGTCATGCTCACTGGCTATATAGACGTGGAGGTCGGCGTCGCCGCAATGAAGAGAGGCGCATGTGACTACGTTGCCAAGCCGGTCGGGAAGAAGGAGCTGATAGCCACGGTCGAGAGAGCCCTCGGGGAGGTCGAGTCCGCAAGGGAAAGGGAATCGTTCCAGCTCTCGGGAGTCTATCTGCTGACCGATGGTGGGAAGTTGATTTACCACAAGGCCGTCGCTCCCCGGTCTGAGTCTGATTCCGACATCTTTGGCTCCATGCTCACCGCGGTCAGGATGTTCATAGAAGATTCGTTCCACAAACCCAATCACGAAGTGAAGTCCTTTGAACATGGCGACTCAAAGATCCTAATGGAGGAGGGAGAGGGGTTCTTCCTCGTGGCCGTCGGAGAAGGTGAGGATACCGGATCCATGAGAAGGGAGATGAGGAGGACCGTCAGGAGAATAGAGAACAGATATGGCGACTCAATCTTGAAATGGTCTGGCTCCGTTGATGAGCTCGGCGATATCGAGGGGGAGTTTGGCGACCTGATCGAGGAACGTCGTGATGATGAGCCGCAGTGAGTGAGATGATGTAGCATGGCGGTGGGCAAGAACATCCCCGTAAAAGAGTCGTTACAGGATGCTGTCCACACCGAGCTCTGGGTATACATCTCAGACGCCGTCATTTGCACTGATGCGGACTTCAACATCACAGGATGGAATAGGGCTGCTGAGGAGATGTACGGCTGGCGTGCAGAAGAAGTGACTGGAAAAGACCTGCGTGAGGTCACAGGCCTGGAATATGCAAACGACGAGAGAAAGGATGTCCTAGACAGTCTCTATCGGAATAATAACTGGAGGGGGGAAGTCATCCAGAGGAAAAAAGATGGCAAGAGGATTCGTGGGTTGGCGTCGGTTGCGTTAGTGAGAGACGCGGAGGGGGAAGCGATTGGGGCCATCGTGGTCAATCGCGACATAACCCAGAACAAGAGGCTGGAAGAGTCCTTGAAGAAGTCAGAGAAGCGATACAGAGACATGTTGGAGAATGCCCCCATTGGGATGTTCAACACGAACTTGAAGGGCGAGATTCTCTGCGTGAATCGTGCACTGGCAAGAATCCTCGGATTCGACTCCCCTGAGGATATGATTCATGAAGGCGTTCTCGCTTGGTACAAAGATCCGGAAAAGAGAAAGATCATGCTTGCGATTCTCAAGAGAGAAGGGAAGGTCACCGATTTCGATGTCGAGTTAGTATCCAAGAATGGAGAAGAGAAGAACGTGCTACTGAGCGCAGCTCTTGATGGAGATGAGATCTCAGGAACGATTACTGACACTGCAGAGCGCAAGTGGGCGAAGAAGAAGATCAACCACCTTAACCTTGTGCTGCAAGCCATCCGTAGCGTCAACCAACTCATCACAAGGGAGAGGAATCGCGACAAGTTACTCAAAGGAGTTTGCGATAACCTCATCGCGACCCGTGGCTATCATAACGCCTGGATCGCCCTACTAGATGAGGATGGACAACTCGTTACAGCCGCCGAGTCCGGTTTGGGCAAGGATTTCGAGCCCATGCTCAAAAGACTGAAGCGTGGGGAGTTGAGCTCCTGTGGTCGAAGTGCAATGAAGAAATCGGGAATCGAAGTGATAGATGATCCCTTCAGAACCTGCAAAGACTGCCCTCTATCAAAGGCGTACAAAGGCAGAGGAGCGATGAGCATACGATTAGAACACCGGGGAAAGTTCTATGGCCTGATGTCTGTCTCTACCCCCAGAGACCTCGTCACAGACAAGGAAGAGCAAGTATTGTTCGAAGAGGTTGTCGGCGACATCGCTTCCGCATTGCACACTCTAGAAATCGAAGAGGAGCGCAAGCTGCTGGAAGAGGAGCTGAGGCATTCCGAGGAGAAGTACAGAGAAATGGTCAATCAGGCCCCCGACGGCATGACGACGATAGACATAAAAGGAAATGTCACGGCATGCAACCGTGCGTTCTTGGAATCGACGGGCTTCACCAAGGAGGAGATCGTTGGCCACCACTTCTCGAAGCTTCCAACCCTGCGAACGCGAGACATCCCGAAGTACCTGAAGGTTTTTGCAGCCCTCATGAGGGGAAAGATCCCAAGACCGCTGGAAGTGACTTGGGTCGATCGAAACGGTACCGAACACGAAACTGAGGTTCGAATCAGCCCGATGAGGAAGGACGGCAAGGTTCACGCCTTCCAGACGATAGCAAGGGACGTCACAGATCGGAAGAGGATGAGCCGGGCACTGCGTGAAAGCGAGGAGAAGTACAGGTTGCTCGTTGAGAACGCCAACGAGGGTATCGTGGTCGTCCAGGACGGTCTGCTCAAGTTCTCCAATCCCAGAGCCGCGGAGGTCACGGGGTATACCATGAAGGAATTGGCGTCGAAGCCCTTCAAGGAACTCATCCATCCAGAAGACCGAGAGATGGTGCTCGCCCGCCACAAACGGAGAATCAAGAGAAAGGATGTTCCCGACCTTTACACATTCAGAGTCGTCGGCAAACGTGGAAACGTCATTTGGGTCGAGATCAACGCAGTGGTCTTCCGCTGGGAAGGGAAACCAGCGACGCTGAATCTCCTCAATGACGTTACTGCCCGCAAGAGGGCTGAGATGAAGGCCGAACGAGAAGCGCTCAACCTGCAGTATCTTTACGGGACTGCTCTGGAGCTCACCGCCTTTCCACAGGAGGATGACATCTACGAGCACATCGCGAAACGACTAAACGAGATAACCGGCAACTCTATCATCCTTGTCTCATCCTATGACGAGACTGCAGGCCTTCATGAGGTGCGCTCGGTCGTCGGACTCGGCAAGCTGAGTCGTGCAATCACCAAGCTGATAGGGAAGGACATCGTGGGGATGCAGTTCAATACCCTCCAAGAACTGGATGAACAACTCGGAAGTGGAGAGTTGGTGAAGCTATCCCAAGGGATCCACGAACTGACGGAAGGTCGAATCTCGAAGAGGCTGTCCAAGATGTTCATGAAGATGGCAAAGATAGGCGACATCTACTCCATCGGCATGGAAAGGGGAGAGACGGTCTTCGCTCATGTGGTGATAATGACGCGCAGAGGAACCGGGTTGAAGAACAGGAAGCTGATCGAGACATTCGCCAGTCAGGCCTCGATGGTCCTCCAGAGGAGGCGTATGACGGAGGAGCTGAAGCGAAGCAGGGAAATGCTTGTTGAGGCTCAGCGAGTCGCTCACGTGGGCAATTGGAACTGGAATATGCAGGCAGACGAGTTGACATGGTCTGACGAGATTTACCGCATCTTCGGCCTGAGTCCTCGGGAGTTTGGTGCGACATACGAGGCGTTCCTGGATCTCGTCCATCCCGAAGACATCGACCTCGTTCAAAGGTCGGTTGACGGGGCTTTGAACAGGAAGAAGCCTTTCAGCATCGATCACCGGATCGTGTTATCCAGTGGGGAAATGCGTTTCGTCCACGAAGAGGTAGAGGTGATCGCCAACGCGAAGGGGCAGCCGGTTAGGCTACTCGGGACGGTCCATGACATCACAGACAGGAAGAAGGCCGAAGAGCGAATCAAGAGTTCGGAAGAGAGATTCAGGTTGGTTTTCGAGCACGCTCCAGACGGGTACATACTTACGGACTTGAACGGCACGACTGTCGATGTGAACAGGAGCTTCGTGGAAATGCTTGGTTTCGAGAAGGATGAATGGCTTGACCAGCGTTTCGGGGAAATGGGCATCCTGCCTGGGGGCGAGGTCCGTCGATTTGCGGAAGTCCTCGGACCAAAGGTCGAAGGGAAAGAGACCAGTCTGGCGGAATCCACTCTCATCCGAAAAGATGGGAACCATGTTCAGGCAGAGATTCGCTGGGTCCCCATTACGTTGGGTGGCGAAAAGATGATCCTGGGCATTGTCAGGGACATTACTGAAGCCAAGAAAGCGGAGCAGAGGCTAATCAGGTCCGAGAAACTGGCTGGGATAGGCACTCTGGTCTCTGGGATTGCTCATGAGGTGAACAACCCGCTCACCGGAGTGACGGGCTACGCAGAGGCGATTCTCGACGAGGACGATCCAAGGCTGATCAAGGACCATGCCCGAAAGATAGTGGACGCAGCCGGAAGAGCATCTGAAATCGTCCGATGGCTTTCGAGATACTCAAGGGAAGGAATGGACCTCAATATGATCGATATGGACTTGAACGATATCATTCAGGAGTCTCTAGAGGCAATCAGGATAACACAGAAACCCCAGAACATCGACATCGTGGCGGATCTCGGGGATATCCCTCCTGTGGAGGGGAGTCACCATGCTCTTCAACAGGTATTCATCAACCTTCTCCAGAACAGCGTGGATGCCCTTGGGAATGGCGGGCGGATCGTCCTCTCGACGAGAGCCAAGGGAGACCTTGTCGAGGCCGAGATATCCGACACTGGAATTGGCATTCCTGAGGAGCAGTTATCCCAAGTATTCGACCCATTCTTCACGACGAAGGATGTGGGAAAGGGGACGGGCCTGGGACTGTATGTGGTGTCAATGATAGTGAAGAGACACAGAGGGAGCATAGATGTGACCAGCTCCGAGGGAGAAGGCACGACGATCACTCTGACGTTCCCCGCGAAGAACGAGGAGCCCAAGGACGGGGGGCAAGCTCAGGATGACGATACGGGAGTGATTCAGTGACGGAGAGATTCCCAGACGTCTCTGGACTTCTGCTCAAGGGTCCACCTGGAGTTGGAAAGCTCGAATGGTCCCTCGAACTGATCAGACACTCGCTCAAGGAAGGGAAGAAGGTCGTCATCGTCTGCGTGGACTACCCGCCAGAAGCGATCAAGGAGCGGGCACTCAAGTTCAACATCAACCTTGGAGAGCGTGAGGGCAAAGACCTCGTATTCATTGACTGCGTCACCCTATCTCTGAGCAACGTAAGGGAGGGAACTCCGTCCAGAGGCACCATCTACGTGACGAGTCTATCGAACATAGAGGGGATAGGGATGAGCATTTCCAAGGCTGCCAACCAGCTTGGAGGATCACCGGACCTCTTCTTCTACTCCCTGTCACCCCTGTTCCTGCACAATTCGTCCTCCGTGCTCATGAAATTCTTCCAGATAGTCATGTCGAAGCTAAGGAATTGGCAGGGGTTCGGCGTCTTTGCGCTTCACGATGGTGCAGAGAAAGGGGCTACAGACACTCTGGCGATGATGGCGGACGGAGTCATCGAGATGAGATTCAAACCGAACCTCCAGAGGGAGATGAGAATCCATCACATAAAGGGAGTAACGACGAGCCCGAAGTGGGTTCAGTTCGACATAGGCGGGGAGTTCCTCGATGTCGTCCTGACCGAGAGAGGTCCTGGGCTGGAGTTTCTGAGCGAGAGAGAAGTCGCCGATGAATCGCTTTGACAGGAGAACGTCAACATGAGTAGGGCAAGAACAGGTATTGAAACGGTTGATGAATGGCTCGGAGGCGGGTTTCCGAGACCTTCATCGTCCCTTCTGCTGAGCAACAGCCCTACCGAGAAGAGAGAGCTTGCCGAGCAATTCGTGGTCTCAGGAATGGCCCACGGCGAGGTCTGCGTCTACGTGGACTTCTTTAGGTCCCCGAGCCTTGCGAGGTCGCAGTTCAGGAACCACGGTGTCACTGAGCAGTCCCGTCTCATCATAGTGGACGCCGTCTCCAGTCAGATCATGGTGCCCTCTGAGGAGAAGTACGTCATTCGCGATGTGCTCGATCTAAACCACATCCAGAGCGTCATCAGAGAGGCCCTCGAGAATGAGAGACCAGGTCGAGTGGTCATCGATTCCCTCGAATTCCTCCTCGACAGGTTCCCAAAGGAATCGGTCATTGACTTCTGGCATTTCTTGCGCGGGGCCTCAAAGGACACGGGTACCGCATCTCTGGTATTGTTCATGAACTGGACCCTGGAGGATAGGGAGCTCGCCAGGATAAGGCAGTCCGCAGATTGCGTCCTGGAGTTCGAGACAAGAACGGCAGGTCACGAGCTGCAGAACCTCGTGAAGGTGCACGAGAAAGGGGAGCTCGGGATCTCAGAAAGCGACTGGGTGCCGTTCGCAATCAGGGAACCTGTGGGCAGGGCCACACAGCCCACGAGAATCCTCGTCATTGGATCCCAGGACTCTGGCAAGAACGATTTCGTACACTCGCTGTGCTCACGAACCGTTGTCGACGAGACAGGACACATCGGGGAAGGGAAAGACAGGAGAAGGCTGGATGTTTCGGACATCGACATCGAGGTGCTTGGTGAACCTGCCGATGAGAGCTTCGCGGCCATGTTCAAGCTGTTCAGTCGAGAGGTGAGTGGCGTGTTTCTTGTCGTCGACAGCACGAACCCTCAGGACATCGAACGAGGGCGGGCGATAGTCGCCTCCAGCCATCGAAATGTCCGCCTTGTCGTGATCGTGACCAAGCGGCAACTGGATGACGCGATGCCAGTGGACGAGATAGAAACCAGAATGGAGCTTCCTGAGGATGTGTCTGTAATCGAGGCCCCTGGAACGGAGGAAATGGATGCGCCAATGGCATTGGAGCGTCTGTTCAGACGACAGGAGGCAAGGATATCGTGAGAACCACGCTGGAGACAACACGCGTTCACCCTCGTACTCGTGTGGCCAGAGGACACCAGTCAACCCACGAACGGTCCGTGGAATCGGAATTGATAATGTGGGATGACCCCTTAAATATGGATGTTACAGATGGACGAAACTAGGAGACAGAAGATGGAACCAAACCTCCGCGGGGAAGTCAAGCTCAAGGTCTGCCTGATAGGCGATGGTGGAGTGGGAAAGACCAGTCTGATAAGGAGGTTCGTCTTCAGTGAGTTCGATGAGCGCTATCTCTACACGCTGGGCACGAACGTCTCCAAGAAAGAGGTCACGCTTGTCTGGAAGGGGCAGGAGGTCAAGGCCACTCTGATGGTCTGGGATATAATGGGACAGAAGAGCCTCAAGCACCTGTTTACGGAATCTTACTTCAAGGATGCGGATGGGGGAATCGCCGTCTGCGACTGCACGCGGACCGACACGTTCGACGACTTGACTGAATGGATCGAGAACATGTTCTCAGGGAGTGGAGAGGTTCCAATCACGATACTGGCAAACAAGATAGACCTGAGAGATCAGACAAGAATCGAGGAAAGAGCCCTCGCGGAATTCGCGGCGGCTTACGATGCTCCGTACCTCTTCACGAGTGCGAAGACAGGAGAGAATGTGGAGAGGGCCTTCGCAAAGACAGCGGAGCTGATCGCAGGACGCGCGGCCTCTTTGGACCCGAAGCGAGACACTGAAGCGGACGATTCGGTGGCCACAGCATAGAATTCCTTCTCTACCGGTCGCGAGAGTCTTCACTTCCCTTCAGCATCTAGAAGTCCAATGTACGCCATGGGCTTGTTCTCGGTTGCGACATTATCATAGATGATAATAGTCAGGGGAGGTTTATGTTCAGATGATTGGGCATCATCTCGAGTCAATGCGAAGAAATGAGAGACACTCGACTTTCTATGTTTCGTTTCCAGCCCTCTATTCTGCAACGCTGGAAGCGATGAGAGAAGCTGGAGTCGAGATTATCTCAGCCAGCTATGATGAGGGTTGCATTCTGGGAGTAGTCCCAACTGACTCGATGTTCAGGAGCAGGATCAAAGCCAGACTCTTTCGGTCATCAGAGGCTGTCCTCCTGGGCCTAGAGACTGCCGACCGCATCATTGGAAAGGACGGAATCGCCACGGAGACATCTGAGGACATTTTGAGGTTCTTGGAAGACAGATTCGAACCGCTCAACCGCCTCACGAACAGGTCAAGCCCTCACTCCTCAGGCGTCACGAAGTAGATCATCCTCTCCTCTGGGAGGTCCCTGATCCCGACGCTCACACCCATACCAATCTTGAGGTCCTCCTCTTTTCCATCGAGCCAGCCGACCAGCCGTCCACCACCCTCGACGTCGACCAAGCATATCGTGTAAGGGGCGTCATCCTCGAACCCAGCGGGTGCGGCGTGGATTGTGGTATACGTTACGAGAGTCCCCTTGCCCTCGCAATCCACCCACTCCATCTCCTCGTCCAAGCACTCGGGACAGTCCATCCTCGGCGGGAGATAGATGTTCTTGCACTTCTTGCACCTTGTGGCGGATATCTTGCCCTCCTTCAGCCTCTCCTCGATCCCATCGACCTTCGAGAAAGGAACGAAATCAACCTTGCCTAGTTTGCCCAAGAAATCACCTCCTGAGAATGTTGACGAAGCAATACTGTCCGATACCGCCGACGTTGTGCATCAGCGCGACCTCGGCCCCGTCGACCTGTCGCTCGCCCGCCTCACCCCTAAGCTGCTTCACGGCCTCGACCGCCATGGAGACACCAGTTGCGCCGACCGGATGGCCCTTGCTCTTCAGCCCGCCGTCGACGTTCACGGGAATCCTCCCGCCAATGTGCGTCTCGCCCTCCTCGATCATCTTGCCACCACCGCCCTTCTCGCAGAAACCGAGGTCCTCGTAAGCGAGGATCTCAGCGATCGTGAAGCAGTCGTGCACATCGGCCACGTCGACATCCTTGGGCTCGATTCCCGCCATCTTGTACGCGTTCCGAGCCGCATCGATGGCACTGGGGATCTCGCTGAGCTTCTCTCTCCTCAGGACGGACATCGGAGCAGTTGCGGAGCCCAGTCCTGCCATCCATATCGGGGTATCCGCCTTCTTGGCGGTCTCCTCGTTCGTCACAATCATGCACGCCGCACCGTCCGCGTTGGCGCAACAGTCGTAGAGCGTCAGCGGGGAAGCGACCATCCGCGAAGCGAGCGCTTTCTCGGCAGTGATCTCCTTCTGGAACATCGCGTTCGGGTTCTTCGCACCGTAGTGGTGGTTCTTCACAGCGACCGCAGCCATTTGCTCTCTCGTCGTGCCGTACTCGTACATGTGCCTGTGCGCGAACATAGCGTAGTATCCGGGGAATGTCGTCCCGAACCCGGACTCCCACTGAACATCCCCGACCCTGCCCATCAATGCAAGTATCTCGGGCGTGGAGAGCTCCAGCATCTTCTGCACACCGAGCACGGCAACGGTGTCATAAATCCCCGCCCGAATGTAGGCGTCGGCAGTAGCGAGAGCGGCGCTGCTCGACGCGCAGGCGGCCTCCACGAGGAACGTCGGCTTGGGGTTCATACCCAGATACTCAGCGACGACACCTGACAATGATCGCTGCCTGTGATATTCCGGCGAAGAACCGACGATGAGCGCGTCCAGGTCCTTCTGGTGCAACCCGCAGTCGTCGAGGGCTTCCCTGAAGGGCTCGAAGGCGAGCTCCTGTACCGTCACCTCTCTCCTGCCGAACTTGCCATGACCTATCCCAATAACGCCTGTCCGCATGTGGTCACCTCATATGTACTGACCGCCGTCTACCTTAATGACCTCTCCGGTCGTGTGCTTGGACTTCTCGCTGCAAAGGAAGACGACGCAGTTCGCCACGTCCTCGGGCTTGCCGATCCGGCCGAAGACGGTCTCATCCCTTGCTATCTGCAGGAACTTCTCCGGGATCTGCGACATCATTTCCGTTTCTATCATCCCCGGCGCGACTGCGTTGACGTTCACGCTGGACCGCCCGAGCTCCTTCGCCAGAGCCTTGGTGAGCGCGATTATGCCTCCTTTCGAGGCCGAGTAGTTCGTCTGGCCGAACTTGCCCCTCAGGCCGTTGATGCTGGTGATGTTGACTATCTTGCCGGAGCCCTGCTCCTTGAAAATCGGCGCGGCGGCTCGTATGTAGTTGAAGTACCCCTTGAGGTTCACCTCGATGACGCGGTCCCACTGTTCTTCCGTCATCTTCCAGATCACGCCGTCCCAGTTTATGCCAGCGTTGCACACGAGTATGTCGAGCCCGTCGAACTCCTTGACCACCTTTTCGATCATGTTCTGCGCGTCCTCGAAGCTCGAGACGTCCGCCTGAACGACGAGGCCCTTCCTTCCCATCTTCTCGATCTCGGCGACGACCGCCTTTGCCTCTTCGTCGTGCTTCCTGTAGTTTATCGCAACGTTCGCGCCTTCCTCGGCGAGCTTGAGCGCGATGGCGGTCCCGATTCCAAGGCTCCCTCCGGTCACAATTGCGTTCTTTCCTTCCAGCTCCATTGTATCCCTCTCAAAGAAAGTTTAATAGGCGGAGCGCGTTAATGCGGCGACTCTATTTAATCCTTAGCGAGGGGAGGTTAATGGCCAGAACGGAGAAGGTTTTGAATGCGAAAGAGACGGTCGAGCGCTTCATGAAGGACGGATGTTTCGTCGCCATCGGCGGGATGCACATGCACAACAACACGATGGCGCTCATTCGCGAGGTCATCCGGCAGAAAGTCGGAATCGGAAGGCTGATCACGAGCCCCTCTGGCTCCGTGAACGCGGACATGCTCATCGGCGCGGGTCTTGTGGACGAGCTCTACTGCGCGTACGTCGGAATGGAGCACCTTGGACTCGCTCCCAACTTCAGGAAGTTCGCAGAGAGCGGGAAGCTGAAGGTCCGCGAGTGCGATGAAGCGTTCGTCACGTACACGCTCCGAGCGGGGGCGAGCTCCATGCCCTTCATTCCGCTGCCGAGAGGCCTAGAGGCGACATCCGTGCCGTCCATGAACGAGGATGACTACAGGTGGACGTCGGACCCCTTTGGCGGGGAGAAGGTCGCGTGCCTTCCTGCGCTGCAACCAGATGTCGCCCTGGTTCACTGCCAGAAGGCGGACGAGTACGGGAACGCGATATTCGAGGGCAGCAAGTTCAACGACTTCCTCATGATTAAGGCGAGCGACAAGGTCATCCTTCAGGTCGAGGAGGTCGTGCCGCACGAATATATGCTCGAGAATGCCATGCGCGTCGATGTTCCCGCTTTCCTCGTGGATGCCGTTGTCAACACGCCGTTCGGTTGTCATCCAACATCGTCGCATCGGTACTATCGATACGACGAGGACCACCTGAAGGAATACCTGAAGGCATGCAAGGAGGACTTCGATGCGTACTTGGAGAAGTACGTCCGCGGGCCGAAGGACAACGAGGAGTACCTAGAGGTGATCGGCGGGCGCGAGAAAGCCAAGGAGCTTATGGAGGGGGGCGTCCCATGGTAGAAGTCAAGACCGCTGAGCTGATGGCATCGGTCCTCTCGAAGCATCTCGAGGACGGTGAGGTCGCGATTATGGGTGCTTTCAGCGGGATCCCGATGCTCGCTTCTCGCCTAGCACAGATGACGCACGCACCGAATCTCTCCTACATAACGGGAGGGAGCGGGGCGGTGAACCCGCTACTTGAGCCACTTCCGGCGTCCTCTTGCGACGATCGGCTGCTGAAGGCCGAGTGTGTTCTACCGCTCTCTGACGTCATAGACTTCGAGGCGAGAACGGAGATTGATATCTTCTTCGCCGGCGGCCTTCAGATTGACGAGCGGGGGAACTGCAATCTAATTGGCATCGGTAGGCCTGGCGAGATCAAGTTCCGCGGTCCCGGTTCCGTCGGACTGCCCTTCCTCTCGCGGGCGAGAAGGTTCGCGGTCTACGCGATGAACCACAGCGCGCGGACGTTCGTTCAGAAGGTGGATTTCGTTAGCGGGCCTGGTTTCGTCGATGGCAAGGACTTCCCAGGTGGTGGGCCGTCTCTTGTCGTCACGCCGATCTGCGTGATGGACTTCGATGAGGAGAGAATGCGGTTGAAGTCCGTTCATCCGGGCGTTTCGGTGGACGATGTGGTGCAGAACACGGGTTTTGAGCTGAGAACCCCCGATGACGTGCCTCAGACGGGACTTCCAACTGAAGAGGAACTGGAGCTCATGCGGGAAATCGACCCGCTCGGTGTTGCGAGGAACTCGCTGTAGCGCTGTTCTGGCTAACCCAAGCTCTCCGCGTGCAGGTCCAGATGATCGGTCTCGATCTCAACAAGCGCGCCGAAGAACTCCTTCAACCTGGGCTCTGTCGCCCTGTCCCTGAATGTGGAGTACGCCTTTATCGCGCGGTCCTCCCTGTCCCAGCCTTCCTGCGTGTTCTCCTTGAACTCCTGGCTGCAGGTCCCAGCCTCAATCGGCGGCTTGGAGATCTTCAGGAACTTGCATATCGCGCTCGCGTGCTCGCTCTCCACCTTCCTCAGCGACTTGAACTTGGCGAAACCGTACTCGTCCCCGCTGTTCTTGGCGACGTTCTCGGCGCACGTGTAGAACGACGTGTTGCCCAGCTCCAGCTTCAACGCCGCCTCCAGGTCCTCGCGAGCCTGGTCGCTCAGCTCGACGTCGAACTCTTGCGGGTCCCACTTGTCCGCCTCGACGAAATACTGAGTCGTCGCGCCGCAGAAAGGACAACGAGAGGGCGGCTCGGTCCCTATGTAGGGGTCGCCACAGATCCTGCATCTGAATACCTTCACCTTTGTCATAACTCTCACCATTTGACTGGGCGAATCAAGAACAGGAGGATTATAATACGTTTTCCACCGATTGATCCCACTATGGTATGGCGATTGCTCTTATCAGACTCGGGTCGCCTGCCTCTAGGAGCGCGAAACCCTCGTTGATCTCGTCCAGCTTGAACCTATGAGTCACGAGCTCCTTGACGTCCATCTTCCCGTGCTTCACCAGGTCGATGACCTTGGGAAAGTCCTGAAGACCGCAGCCGAGCGACCCTTTGATTTCGATTTCGCGGAACATGATCTTGCCAGCGTTCAATGAGATGTCCTTGTGCGTGTAGCCGACGACGACTACTCTTCCTCCCCAGCGTACTGAGTTGAAGGCCTGCTCTATCGTCGTGGGATTGCCTATCACTTCCATCGCGATGTCCGCGCCCACGCCCGTGAGCCGCCTAATCCGCTTGGCGACGTCCTCCTCCTTCTTTGCGTTGATAACTTCAACCGCGCCCGCTTTCTTCGCCATCTCCAGCTTCTCGTCGAAGATGTCAACTGCGATGACATTCCCTCCCGCCAAAGTCGCCATCTTGACCGTCGCGAGACCGACGCCACCGCAGCCGAATATCGCGACGTTGTCGCCCGCCTGGACCTCCGCCCGGTTGACGACCGCATGATAAGGCGTGGAGATCGCATCCGAGATTATCGCGCCCTCCTGGAGCGGGACCTCGTCCGGGAGCTTGAAGGCAAAGGCGGCGGGAAATGCCACGTACTCCGCAAAACCTCCATCCCTGTGGTTGCCCACCATCACCTGATTCGTGCACAGCGTTCCCCGCCCGGTCCGGCACATGATGCACTCGCCACACGAGAACACCGGCGGGATGAGCACCTTGTCTCCCTTCTCGACGCCCTCGACCGCCGAACCCATGTCCTCGACCGTCCCGCTAATCTCGTGGCCGAGTATGATCGGCGGCTTCTTGAACGTCGGAACCCCGTGCAGGTAGTGCAGGTCCGTCCGGCAGAGCCCGCAGGCGGCGACCTTGACCAGCAGGTCGCAATCGTCGACCTCGGGCATCGGAACGTCCTCGATCTTCAGTGGCTGACCCTTCTCATAGAACACAGCAGCTTTCATCGTCCTCCCCGCGTGAGAATGGCTGCTCGTTATAAAGAGCTTAGCCCGTTGCTGAGGCTACCCGTCCGCCGCATGTCCCTTGCGGAACCGCGCATAGCCGTAGGAGATGCCGAGGAGCGCGATGGCGAGAATGATTAATCCGAGAATCCTGTACTCGACCGACAAGCCCGCCATGTCGTACAAGAAGACCTTCCCGAGCACCGTGAAGACCATGAGGAAGCCCAGATATCGGAGCGCGGCGAACCTCCTTCCAAGCCCCCAGGCCAGGGCAACGGTGCCGATGACAGTCCAAGAGATTGTCGTTGCCAAACCGGTGCCGAAGGTCACCAGCGGCGCCACGAACCAGACTAGCACGCCCACGAGTTGGGTTAGCTTGGCAACGTTCTGCCTGGTTGTCCACAGCTCGAATATGAAGCCAAGGGCAATCATAGGCGCTATGACTATCGGAAGGAAGATCAGAGCCCCTTCCACGGAATCCAGAGCTATTGAGATCCCAAGGATGCTCTGTCCAACGATCGCGAGGTAGGCGATGTTGAATGTCAATGCGTCGTTCAAGTAGTACGCGATAACAGCCGCAGCGATGGGCAGAGCCACGAAGTAAAGGGATGTACCTGGGCTCTGGGCCACGAGACCCGCAAGCAGAGCCAGAGTTGGTGCCGAGAAGTACCACGGCCTTTTGGTCGGCATGTCGAGCGCCAATCGCTCCACGGGCCTTCGGTAGGCGACCAAGAAGCCGAGCGCCAGCATCACGGCCAGATGAAACGCCGAAACAATCGGGTCAAACGTGACCACGAAGTCCTCAATCCGCACGAGAACCAGATTTCGCGCAAGGAACATGCATCCTGCGACGGAACCAATGACTGTCGCCATCTTCCAGTTCGCGCCGAAGAGGTCCCTACGATTGAGGAGGATGGCCAATAGAAGAGCGGCTGCATACAGCATCAAGGGTATGGAAAGGACATCCACAGACGGGAACCATCTCACCGTCAGGCCTGCGAGGACGACCGCGAAGAGGAGAGCCGGAATGTCCGTCGGGATTTGCTCCGACACATCGGTATAGCCCGATGTCTCCTGAAGGAAGAGGTGCATTACAACCGTAACGAAGAATACCGTCCAAACGACGGCAAACTGGGCCACGGGATCGGCGAAGCCGGTCTTCGAGGCGAACATCACCAGGGCCAGGTAGGTCACATTGGGAAACCAAGCGAGCCCTTTCGCAGGACGGAGGATAGCCAGACCAAGCAGCATGGCGGGGAACAGGAACAGGGCGAACTCCCCTCTCACCAGGAAAAGGGGGGCGGGAAAGGTAAGCAAGGCCATGAAGCCCACCAGGGCAAACGTTTTCCGCCAATCTCGGCTCAGCACGAAGGCCAGGGGCATGGCGACCATGTACACGACGACCGTCTCAGCCGCAAGGTCAGGGAACCAAGCCGCTGTGAGTCCCGTGAGTATGAGCGCGAACAGAGGAACCTGGAGATCCGTTGGGGAGTCCTCGGGTACTCCCGTGTAGCCCGATTCCCGCTGAAGGAAGAGATGCAGACCCACGGTGGCGAAGAAGAACCCCCATGCGATGCCAAATCGAGTGATTGGCTCAAGCGATGATGGATAAACGGCGAAGACGATGGCGCTGATATAGATCGCGTTGGCAAACCAAGCGAGCCCTTTCGTCGGTCGCCAGAAATGCAAGCCCACGAGCATCGCTGGAAACAGGAAGAGTGCGATCTCTCCCCTCCCCAGGAACAACGGAGCCGGAAAGGTCACCGCCGCCATCACGAGTGCGAGATGCGGTATCTCCTTCCACTTGCGGCTCAGTACGAAACTCAGCGGCATGGCGACCATGAAGAGAGCCTCAGGAACCAGATCCGGGAACGACGTCAACGTGAAGTACGTTAGGAGCAGGACGAACACCGGGACGTGGAAGTCCGTCGGAACCTCTTCCGGCACCCCGATGTAGCCAGCCCTTTCCTGAAGAAACGCATGCAGGGCAAGCGTGCCGAACATCAGCGCCCACACTATCGACAACTGTACAGTCGGGTCCATCAATGAGGGGCTGATTGCGAAGGCTAGGAGGCTGACGTAGACGATGTTTGACAGCCAGGCAAGACCTCTGACAGGGCGCACGAAACCGAGGACGCCGAGCAGGACTGGATACACAAGGAGGGCGAATTCGCCCCTCACCATCAGAAGAGACGTGGGGAACGTTAGGATGCCGATCAACCCGGCGAAGACCAGCGTCAGTTCGTCATCGGGCGCCAGGATCTCCGAGGCTGCGAAGGCCGCAGTCAGAGTCGCAAAGGTCAGCAGGACCGTGAGGTCGTCAATCGCTCGAAGATTCGCGAAGAGTATCGAATATGTGAGGATAATGCCGACAGCCCATGCCGTGATGCGGACCTCTGGTCGGGGCATCGGGATTTTCTCCCAGCGCAACATCGTCACGACTGCAACCGTGATGAGCCCGACGGCAAGGACAGGAATGTAGGTGTAGGGCGCCGCGAGACTGAAGGATAGGAGTGCCACTCCGTCGAAAGCGAAGGCCAGGACAAGCGTCGCCAAGGCATCCTTCAGCGCGTACGCAATGACTATCACCAGCACAGCGCCGACGGAAAGGAGGAGCGCGAAGGCGAAGGCCTCGAGGGTCTGGAGGTACCTCAACCACACGATCCAGCCGAGATAGAGGAAACCCATTTGGATCGCCAGAAGTGGAGAGCGGTATCGAAATACGGCAAGGACCTCGAGAGCCAGGAGCGCCCCGAGGATGTAGTGCCACGGGAACCCCTCAATCCGGAAGAAGAAACCACCACCCCAGGCTCCGATGTGCCCGATGGCGAAGGCGGCCACCTCCAGACCCTTCGCGTAGGTGTGCAGACCTTGTTTCGTGTAGATGTACTCCCCGAGGAGCGCGATGCCAATGGCGACCGCGAAGGTGAGGCCGACGACCTGTTCAGGAGTCATTGTGGGGATCGTGATGGCCAGGATGAAGGCGAATGCGATGGCGAGGAGGATCACACCAATCCACAGGAACCACTTCTCGCCGAGGACCATCTCGATGCGTGAGACCCCTTCGGGAGCGGGTCTCGGCTTGGAAATCCCAGGACGCGGCTCTTCCTCCTCAGGGAGCTCCGCGATTGCCTCCAAGGGCTCCTCCGCAACCCGTTCCGCCTCCTCAGGCACTTCCTCGACCATTTCCTCCTCGACGGCGGGTTCGGGCACAGCCTCGAAGAACTCTGCCGGGAACGGCCGTGGGATGAATTCGGGCTCAGGTTCCTCCTCTGACGGAACCTCCTCTTCGACCTTGATCTCGCCCTCGAACCTTTCGCCTTTCTCGAGTCTCCATATCCGCCCAAGCATCTCCCTTTGGAGTTCCTCGTTGGCCCACAAACGTCCCAGCATCTTGCTCTGCGTGTCTTCTAGGTTGAAGATCTGATACGATAACTTTTCCATTTGCCTCCTCTGCCGCTCGACAGCCGCCGTTTCCTCTGAGGGCAGGAAGGCCCCTAGAATGAGCAACAGCAAACCGATGATGACGAAGATGATGCCAAAGAAAGAGAGAAACACGACACCGAGGGCGAAAAGGACAGCTCCACCTATGACAAGGCCAACTCGCATCCGAACTCCGTCAGTTCATCGGACTGAGCCATAAAAAGATTTCCTCGCTTTGGCCACGTGTCCAGGTGTTCTGGCAAGCCAATCTATTTATACGGGCGCTGGATGGAACGAGATGTGAAGGTCAGGCTTCGTCTTTTGAGTTCCTTGAGGCAGACTGTTGGTGAATCGGAGCTAGCAATCGGATTCGCCGGTGGCAGCGTGGAGAGCCTCGTCAAAGAGGCGGGAAACAAGTATCCGAAGCTCGGCGAGGCCATATTCGCAAAGGACGGGAGCATCGACTACGCCATCAATGTCATTCTCAACGGAAGGCCGCTGACGGAAAGCGCGATGAAAGAGACTGTCAGGGACGGAGACGAGGTGACACTGCTCGCAGCAGCGGCGGGCGGATAATTTCTTATGGACGGCTTGCATAGGCTCCAAAAAGGGGAAGCAGGTGCTCGATAGAAAGATTGGAATAGTGGACCTCTCGAGGAACAGCGTCAAGATCGTTGACATGCCCAAGGACATCCGGGCGAAATACCTTGGCGGGAGGGGGATCAACACTTATCTTCTGTACAAGCTCCTTCGGAAAGGGGTGGACCCGCTGTCCCCGAACAACGTTCTCATTCTCGGGGCTGGACTGCTCACAGGGACGCTCGTTCCGAACTCTTCAAGGTTCAACGTTTCAACCAAAAGCCCCGAGACAGGGTTCCTGGGCGACTCCAACTGCGGCGGGTTCTTCGCCCCAGAGATGCGCTACGCGGGATTCGACCACATCATTCTCAAGGGGAAGGCCAAGAAGCCCCGGTACGTCTACGTCGAGGACGGGGACATCGAGATCCGAGACGCGAGGGACTACTGGGGGATGAACACGAACGACGCTCAGGTCTCGTTTCGCAAGAACCTCGGAGACGTGGAGGTGGCGTGCTGCGGCACCGCGGGCGAGAACCTCGTGCGCTTCGCGAATCTGAGGACGGGTGTGAAGAACTCGGCGGGAAGATGCGGCACCGGAGCCGTCATGGGCTCCAAGAACGTGAAGGCCGTCGTCGCCTACGGGACGATGGGATTGAAGATCAAGCACCCGCAGAAGCTGCTCGACGTCGTGAAGGAGGTAGAGGACTACATCCTCGGCTCTAAGCTCACGCCGATACTCGGCAGCGTCGGAACGCCTCTCCTCTACGAGGTGAGCAACGAGCTCGGTGCGATACGGACAAAGAACAGCCAGCTCAATCAGTGGTCGGACAGCCTGAACGCAGAGAACATCGAGAAGGAAGTCGAGAAGATGATAGGCTGCTCCTCGTGCATCGTTCACTGCCGTCACAGGAACAAGCTTGGCGGGGAGGGTCCGGAGTACACGTCCGTCGGGCTCCTCGGAGCGAACGTCGGGATAGACGACGTGAAGCAGGTGATTGAGCTGCAAAACATCGCCAACGACCTCGGACTAGATGTGTCCTCTGCGGGGACCATTATCGCGTGGGCGTTCGAGCTCTTCGAGCTGGGGATCATCAACGAGAAGATGACCGGAGAGAAGCTGGAGTTCGGGAACTTCGAGCAGGCGAGATCACTCCTGCACGACATTGCTGGGCGGGAGGGCTTCGGTGACATACTCGCAGAGAGCACGCAGGCCGCCAAGAAGTTCGGGAAGAAATCAGAGGACTATCTGATAGCGGTCAAGAACCTCCCGCAGAGCGACCCGCACGACGTGCGCTACATCAAGGCCTTCGCGCTGGGGATCGCGACGGCGTCCAGAGGAGCCGACCACCTGAGGAGCAGGCCCACGCTGGAGATCTTCCTGCGGCTGCCAAAGGAAGTGAAGGAGCGCATATACGGGAAGGGCGTCTCTCCAGACCCGACGTCGTACGATGGGAAGGAGAAGACCGTCTACTTCTCGGACAACATCTTCGCCGTCGTCGACTGTCTGGGGATATGCAAGTTCATCTGCCACGGGTTCAACAGCCCGCACTTCCTCGACTACCCGCGGTTCGAAGCACTGCTGGAAGCGGCGACGGGGATGAAGTACGGAAGGAGGAAGATGGAAGCCGTCGGCAAGCGCGTCATCGACACCGAGAGGATGTTCAACATCCGGCAGGGGTTGACGAGGAAGGACGACACGCTACCCAAGCGGTACTTCGACGATCCGATGCCGATGGGGCCGACGAAGGGCCATCACATAGACAGGAATGAGTTCGACGCCATGCTCAGCCGCTACTACAAGCTGCGCGGCTGGGACGAAAAAGGCATGCTGGCGCCCTCGCGGGTGGAAGAGATCAAGAGCGTGGGAGGGCTGCCGTGAAGGTTCTGAACTTCTACCCCGAGAGGTGCACGGGATGCAGGGAGTGCGCGATGGCCTGCTCCCTCGTGAAGTTCGGCGAGTGCAATCCTCGTAAGTCGGCGGTGACGGTCATCAGGGACGAGTTCAAGCGGTACGAGTATGCAGTCTTCTGCCTGCAGTGCGACGAGCCAGTCTGCGTGGACGTCTGCCATCAGAACGCCTACACGGTCGAGGACGGGGTGGTCAAGCACGATGACGACAGGTGCATACACTGCCGCCTGTGCGCGGCGATGTGTCCGTATTCCGCAATCACGGTCCACGGGAAGGACATCGTGAAGTGCGACCTCTGCAACGGCGACCCGATGTGCGTGAAGTACTGCGCCACGAACGCGCTCGTGTACGAGGAAGAGACGAAGGAGATGGCGCTGAAACGCAAAGAGATGGTTGAGCGGATCCTCGGGACACCTTAATGGGGTCAGGGGCTACGTTACTCTCGAACTCGAGGCCCCGCGAAGACGGGAGATAGGAACCTATCATCCAGTATCTCATCCTGCAGCTCGGATATATCCTCGCCCTTCCGCATCAGACTCATCATGTAACCCGAGTTCCTGAGCGTACCAACGAACTGCATCCCCACCAGCTTCCCGCCTCGCAGCAGCATTTTCTTCACAGCTCGGTCGGTAACGAACTTCTCTTCGCTGAGGTCCTTATCTTCAAAGGAAGCCATGCCCATGGAAAGCGCGGAGACGCCAAAGACGTCGATGATGTTCACGGTGAACGAACCGCTGAATGCGGCCTCCACACCCGCCATGTTCTCTCCCGCAATGCGGCCCTGAAGGACGGCGTTCGGCCATATCGCGTTCATCATCCTCTTCCCCCGCAAAGGGTCAAAGGACTCGGTGAGATCGCCCGCCGCGTAGACGTCCCGCCTGCTCGTCCTCATGTGCTCGTTCACGAGTATGCCCATGTTCTTGCGGATGCCAGACCCCGCCAGGAATTCGATGTTCGGGCGGACGCCGATTCCCATGACGACCATCTCGCAGGGGAGGCGCTTCTTGCCGACCTCAACGCCCTCGACCTTCTTCGCGCCAATGATCCGCGTGACCTGGCACCCAAGACGAAACCTGATGCCCTCGCCCTCCATGATCCCCTGCAGCCTCCCGCCAATGTCAGAATCGAGCATTCTCGGGAGCACGGAGTCGAGCATCTCGACCACGGTGATATCGAGCCCCCGCTTCCTGAGTGCCGTGGCAGCTTCGATGCCGATGAAACCGGCACCTATCACGACCGCGTGCTTCTTGTCCCTCATGTATCTCTGGATTCGTCTGACGTCTTCCAGTGACGTGAGAGTGAAGACGCCGCGCTTCTCAATCCCATCAATCGGGGGGACGAGAGGGAGGGACCCCGGGGCGATGAGCAGTCTGTCGTACTTCAGCTTCCGTCCGTCGATGACGACACGCCTATCTGTCGGCAGTACCTTCGTCACTTCCTTCCCAAGCCTCAGATCCACATCTATATCATCGAAGTATCCGCGCGGGAATCGGACTATCTTGGATGGATCAATCTCCCCTGCCAGAACCGCTGGCAGAGAGCAGAGCGAGTACGGCGGCCGCTTCTGCTTGGCCACAATCATGACCTCGGACTGCCTGTCGTGCTTCCTTATCGCCTCTGCGGCGCTCACACCCGCCGCACCGCAACCGATTATGACGTGTCTCATGCTCGCCTGACGATGCTGCCGCGAATATATATAAGTGATAAGTGCGAAAGGACTAACTACGAGATGGGCGATTCTCGACCGACCGTGATGGGATGACCTACTACGATGACCCCGAGAGGCGGAGAGCGCGGGCCGTCGCGGCCACGATACTACTCTTTGCAGCCGGCGTCATCTTGATCGTGCTCTACTTCATCATGACACAGGTTCTGTCCGGAGGCTCTGATTCCGGTTACGCACAATGGGATGAGATGGGAGAGATGTTCGTCAATATGGGCAACATACTCGGTGTGCTGGGCGTCCTTTTCATCATTCTGGGATTCGTATCGGCGGTCTACAGCGCCCTACTGGTGCGAAGGCCTCGGAAGAAGATGCCGCGCAAGGTCCTGAGACCCAAGTACAGATAGGCCATCAGAAAGCGTATAATAGCCCGATTGACTAACGCCCCTGGGGAGAGACATGCCCACTGACAGGATCACGATGGCCCACGGCGCCGGAGGGGCGGTGATGAGCTCGCTCATCAAGGACAGGATTCTCAAGCATCTCGGCGGAACGGTAGACGACAAGCGGATCGAGCTGGCGCTCGAGGAGCTCGACGACTCCGCTGTCGTAGACGGTATCGTCTTGAGCACGGACTCCTACGTCGTCAAGCCGATATTCTTCCCGGGCGGGGACATAGGTAGCCTGGCGGTAGCGGGAACGATAAACGACCTCTCCGCGGTCGGCGCTGAACCTCTTGCACTCTCCTGCGGCCTCATAGTCGAGGAGGGCTTCCCGCTGGAGGACTTCGACCGCCTCATCGCGAGCAGTGGCAGGACGGGCAGGGAGGCGGGAGTTCCCATCGTGACAGGCGACCTCAAGGTCATGGAGAAGGGCGCACTCGATCAGATCGTGGTCAACACCTCCGGCATAGGGAAGAGGAGCCCCTACCTGGACTCCAACATTGAGGAGGTCAGGCGGTACAGGGAGTTCGATTCAGAGTGGATAAGGGACTCGAACGTGCGCGTGGGCGATGTGATAATCGTCTCGGGCTTCCTGGGCGACCACGGGATAACGGTGCTCTCCTTCCGCGAGGGGTACGGCTTCGAATCGAAGCTTCAAAGCGACGTCGCTCCCCTGAACAAGATGATCGGCGGGGCTCTGGAGGAGGGCGGCATCGTCGCCATGAAGGACCCGACGCGCGGAGGGTTCTCGAACACGCTGAACGAATGGGCCGAGAAGTCCAACGTGGGGATAGCCGTGAGGGAAACGGACATCCCGATCCGTGATGCGGTCCACTCCGCGTGTGAGATGCTGGGCATCGACCCGCTGGACATAGGCAACGAAGGCAAGATCGTTGTGGCGGTGGTCAAGGAGAAAGCAGAGGCGGTCCTCGACGCCCTGAGGTCCTTCGAGGAGGGGAAGGATGCTGCAATCGTCGGCGAGGCGACTTCGGACGTTAGGGGCGTCGTTCTGGAGACGCTCGTTGGCGGGAAGAGGATTATCGACATGCCCGTTGGTGACCCGATACCGAGGATTTGCTGACAACGGGACACGGACTCTAAGACAAAACGCTGGGATTCACGAACCAGTCGATGGTCCATCCGCCGGTTTCGCGGATGAGGCAGACCATCCCCGCTTTGGGGAAGTCAACAGCGGCGCAGTCAGGAATGCCGAACACGAGTTGGCTGACCAGGCGGTTCATGAAGGGTAAGTGGCCGACAAGCATGACATCGTCCTCCTCGCTCGAGAGCGTCTCCGCTACGGGAACAACGTCGTCCATTGGCGCGATTCCAATGACGGCGACGACGCCCTTTGGCGGGGAGAGATGTCTCCCGATGATTCCGGCAGTATCCTCTGCCCGTTTCTTCCCGCTGTGTCGAATCTGATCCACCCTCACTCCTGCATCGAGGGCGAACCTGCCAACCCTGTCCGCTTGCCGTTCCCCGAGTTCCGACAAGGACCGCTCAGGGTCCTCCGCCTCGCTCTTCGGGTCAGCGTGTCGTACGAGATACAGCTCCATTCTCACTCCTCCCCTTCTCCGATTGGCCAACGTCCTCCCGCCTTTTATCCGTTCCTCCTTGCGAGAACCATAATGAATATCATCAGCCGTATTGCAGGGGCGGATGACCGAGACATACGAGGCCCACGGGACAGACATTGCGTACCGCCTCCCCTGCGGTGAGAACCTCCCAGCTCAGGGTCAAGAGGCTCCTCCTTCGGGGGAACGTATCCCTCGTTGAAGCGCACGCTGTTCCCCACGAAGTCGAGCATGAGGAATGATCTCTTCCCCGCGCACAAGCGCGTCCCGCGACCGCGTATCTGCTTGTACAGTATCTCCGAGCCCGTCGGGCGGCAGAAGACTATGTCGCGAAAAAATAAAGAGATGGGCGCCTC
>JAGLRN010000100.1 GCA_023136265.1 Thermoplasmata archaeon | reverse complement strand
TGGACGGGGACGTCGATGCCCGCGACTCTCAATGACAGCATGTCCAAGTCCAGATGCTCCTCCGGCAACTGGGAGACGAGATCATCGACGAGTCCGCTGAACACTGCGAACTCACTGTTCGTGACCGCAGGATGGTCTATGCGCCCGAAAGTCGGGGAAACGGAATCCGAGACGACCTCGATCGTCGCAGAGTTGTCGTTCGCCGAGACGAGATCACCCGAGGCGGTCAAGCCGAACCAATCAACAACTCGGACCTGAATTGTGTTCGTTCCATTGACGAGCGTGACAGTCGTCTTGAATCTCCCGTCTGGGCCCGCCGTCAGCACTTCCGATCTGACGAAGACAGTGGCGAGGGCCTCTGTCGTTCCGCTGATAATTGCCTCAGTGCCTTGGGTGTGCGTTGTTGGCGGTTGATCAAGCACCAGTGGGGGGGCCTGAGTGTCAACGACTATTATGAAGTCCTTCATGACCATGTTCCCGGCAGCATCGCCAGCGACGAATGTGATGTTGTGCACCCCCTCTGAAAGCGGAGCGACGGGGCTATACAGGATTCCCCCCGCCCAATATCCGTATGCACCTTCAGTGTTCTCTACGAACTTGATGTCATTCGTGCTCCAAGGCGTGGAGTCCTCACCATCGAAGTACACGGCACATAGTCCGGGATCTATTCCTCCCCGCTCAAGGTCCGACACCGCGACGGAGAATTGAGGCTGAATCTGGTTCGTCGTCCTATTGTCCAGGTAGTTCACCTGCTTCTCTCCGCTACTCATGACAAGACTTCCCATCGACGGTGGGGTTCTGTCGAGAGTGATAGTCACCGGAATGAGCACGACCTCCTGAGCCCCAGGCGGACCGAGGGTGAGCACCCCACCGTAGTCTCGGTCTTCGGTGTCGCCCATGAACTCCCAGGACATCCCGAAGTTGATTGGTGTGTTCGCCGTGATGGGGCCTTCTGGCGCATCAACCATCTTGTAGCCCTCTATGCCAGCTATCGTGACGCTTATCTCGATGTCGAAGTGACCAGGTTCTCTCGTGGTGTAACCGAGAACCTTAATGATATATTGGCCGTCCTTGGGGGCCTTCAACTTGACCTGCTCGTCCGCGTCGGCATCAGCATCATACTCCACAAACTCGCCCGCTTCCGCTTCCCCGTTCCCGTTGGCGTCCAGGAAGATCCCGAGGTCCAGGTCTGGTGAATCAGCCTTTCCCCATATGTGAACGTCGAAGATGAGGGCGTCCTTGACCCGGATAACATAGGTGTAGTTGCCGCGTGCAAGAGCCTCCATGAACGTTATCTCACCCCCCTCGAACTCTTCGACGATCTTCTTGTCGAAGAATATCTCCAAGTCGTCGAACCTCTCCATCTGGGCCGGACCTACAGCGCTTGTCTCCATCCCCATCGGCCAATCGAAATTCGACGTGAAGGTCATCCGCGCCTCTCCGGAGAGTTGATTCGTGACCTTCCTGAGCTCCACCGGAGTTATCTCCACCCAGCCCACCTGACCTGAGACGTTCTCCTCAGGCTCTTGTGTTCCATTGAACATCACGCAGCGTAGGGCGATGACGTTCAGCCCCTGCCTCATTGGAGGCGTTATGATCTCTTGGCTCGTGTTCGTGACAGTATTGAATTCGTCAGAGTCCTCGCTGGCTCCGGTCTCACTCAGCGTGTAGCCCCCGTACCTGTTGCTGTCCGAGTAGTCCCCATATGCAAGGGCCGGGCCCTTTCCGAATGCGTGGATGTCAATGTCAGAGGGCTTGAGATTCCATGAGACATCGATATAGAACTTGTAGTTGTAGGGGTCCGTGAACTTGCCCTGTTCTGGCACATCGATGAAGAAGAACCTCCAGTCACCGGACTTCTCAAGGTCGCCTTCGAATCCGCCTCCCATGCCCCCTCCTATCTTGGTGTTGTTATAGAGGTCCTGGGATGTCGACGAAAACCCACCAAACGTGAACCGCGTCTCTCTCGAAGCGACGTTCACGAGAACGGGAATCACCGATGTCAGACCATTTGCCTGAAGGTAGATCCCTCCTTCGTAGGAGCCGATGCCAACGTCTGGAGGCAG
>JAGLRN010000010.1 GCA_023136265.1 Thermoplasmata archaeon | reverse complement strand
CTGATTCTCTCGTCGACGTACGCGGGCGAGGATTCCGTCACCGCAAGGAGTCTGAACGTTTTTTATCCCATGGAGCATACACAACAGAGACTCGAATGAGAACGGCAGACCCTTACTTCGTGGATCGCGACGTCTTCAAGAGGTTCCCCCAGAAGAACATCTGCTTCAGTCGGGCGAGATGGGACGAGGATTTCACCGCCTACGGCAGAGGCATATACGACAGAGCGGAATCGAAGATGGAACGGGGACTGAAGGGGTACACGAGAGAGGACTATGCCGCCATGTCCGCTGCGTGGTCCGTGCACGACACCTTGCCCCGCTCAAGAGGTCTGCGAATGGGCGGGAGCCTGTCGACCTTCGCCCCAGTGTCCAAGCCTGCAGAGCCCCAGTCGGACCCGAAGAAGAACTCGGAGTTCATCAGGCGGTTCGCGAAGGGCCTGGGGGCCGCGGAGGTTGGGACCACGAGCCTGAACCTGGACTGGGTCTACTCTCGTGACGTGGAGGGAAAGCCGCTGGACCTCGAGGAATCCGTCAGACACGCAATCGTCTTCCTTGTTCCGATGGACCAGAATATGCTCGCGCGATCGCCCAGAGTGCCCGCCTCCACCGCCGTCGGTCTGGCATATTCCAAGTGTAGGATTATCTCGGAGAGCGTTGCGCGATGCGTGGCCCAGCTCGGCTACAATGCGCATCCAGCCGTGAACGAACTCGCGCTCTCCGTACCGCTGGCCATAGATGCAGGGCTCGGAGAGTTCGCGAGGAACGGATTACTCATCTCGGACGTGCACGGGATGGCGGTAAGAATCGGCAAGGTTCTGACGGACATGCCGCTGCAGCAGGACCCGCCCGTGAACTTGGGCGTGAGAGAGTTCTGCAGGAGGTGCAAGCGGTGCGCGGAGAAGTGCCCGCCTAGGGCCATCTCCTTTGATGACGAGCCTAGCGGGAAGACGTTCTCCGTCTCCAACAACCCGGGAATCGTGAAGTGGTACGTGAACGTCGACCGCTGCTATGAGTTCTGGTGCAACAACGGAACCGACTGTTCCAACTGCATCACATGGTGCCCCTTCACGAAACCAGATACGTGGTCTCACAGACTGGCCAGATCCGTCATCAGAAGGACAGGTTTGCTGAACGGACTGTTCCTGCGCCTGGATCGCCTCTTCGCTAAAGAGCGCCCAAAGCTCGGAGGCTCCGCTTCTCAGGGGAGAACATCATAGCAGGGCCCTATTCTTCCTCGATGTCGACGACCTCAACTCCGGAGGCCGACGAGGGGAGGCATCTCAGAATCGTCCCCGCGACGAGCAGGAACGCAATCAGAGCGGTCACAGGACCGAACATGGAGGGGTAGGTCCACACCTTCCAGCCCTCTTCAGCATAGACAAAGAACGACAGAAGCAGGAGAGCGAGGTATATCACGAGGAGCATGGATCCGAGGATGATGAGGCCGTTTCCCAGATCCCGAAGCGTCGTCTTGTCCGCTACCGCGATACCGTTCTCCACACCAGATAATCGGGATTATGTGCTAAAAGGCTTTCGCAGATATCCCGGCGGGGCGTTCCAGAACGCCGAATCTCTGCTCCGTGAGGAAGTCGGTGTCGGGGCCCAGCTGCCTTTCTACGATGCTCTTGGCCAGGAACTCAAAGGCTTGCTGGACGTTGTTTCCTGTCTTCGCACTCGTCATCACGACCGGGGAGGAGAAAGTGTCACCGAGCCTGAAGACATCGTCCTCATCGATTTCGACCTGATTGACGAGGTCGTCCTTGTTCACGATGATGTACATGGGCAGGTGTCTCACGGACTCGGGGGCTGCCGCAATCCAGTTGTCAAGACTCTCAACCGTGCTTCTCCGCGTCACATCGCACACAACCAGCAGGCCCTGAACTCCGCGGAAGTACGCTTCGTCCGTGAGGTCTGACAGGGGCAGATTTCCCATGATGTCCCACAGCGTCATGTCGATCTCTATCATCTTCTCGCGAAGCTCCAGCTGGAGGTTGATGACCTTCTTGTACACCTTCGCGCCCATTGTCTGGCGATACTCCCTACTAAAATGGTCCATCAAGTATCTCTTGACAAGGCAGGTCTTTCCCACTGCTCTGTCGCCGATCAGGCAGATTTTGACCTTCATCTTGACATAATCCACAGTAGAACCTCTGAGGATGGGGACTTGGCTGCAGCTTAAATGTTTTTTTTCCTCTTTATCATGATTGATAGTGAGTCTGCATTCCTCCGAGGAACCCGTCCAGGCTCCTAAAGACCGTTGCAGAAGGTATTGATGCCACTGATGACCACTATCTGGGCAAGGATCAGCAGAATGTAAGGATGAATGTCCTTATTCGATATGCGACTTAGAATCGCGCGGAGATTGTCCAATCTGCCCTCTGAATCCTGATCGGCCAGGGAGTTCCGACAGACGAGGTACTTCAGCCAGCCCCGGTGCTCCTCGAACCTCTCCTTCCCGACTTCAGGGGAGAAGCGAATCTCCTCGTCGTCCACAAAGATGAATGGATTGCCATGGATCTCAATCGTCCGCTCCAATCGGTTCAGCTCGGCGAAGAGCATCCGCAGCTTCAGGCTGTCATCGATGTCTTGCTCCACGAAACGGAACTCTGGAAAGTTCTCAAAATCGGGCTCCATGTGCCAGGATTAGAGAGGCATATTAGAGTATATCGTTTTCCTTTAGATTTTCAAAGATGATAACGAGCTGGCCCTGCAGCCAGTCCAAATCATATGCTTTTTGTCCTTTCGAGCAGGCAGGCCATCATGATTGGGAGGAACGCTGTGGCATCGCCCTCGATCGTGACTTCACTGGCCTCCTCTGCCACCTTTCCCCAAGATATCCCTTCCTTCATTCGAGCTCCGGAGAGGCTTCCGTCGTACTCGAGGGCCGTTGTCACGTAGACGGCGTAGTCCAGGCCGCCCTTGAACTGGTTCCACCACATCGTGTGGTGCTTCGATATCCCGCCACCGAGGATTAGGGCCCCGGTCTTCTTCGCTTCGAAGACCAAATCGCTCAGCTCCTTCTCGTCCTGGAAGACGTCGATCGTGAGATCCTTGTGCTCCTGCCAGAAGCTCCAAGCCTGATAGCCGAACGCGCCGTCGGTGATGCCGGGAACGTATACAGGGATCTTGTTCTTCGCCGCCCAGTAGAGAATGGAGCTCTCGTCATCCAGGCTCGAGCCGAATCGCCACAAGAGGTCCTTGGTCGAAACCTTCCGGGTCCCCTCATCCCACATCTGTTCGAGCACGGGCTGGATACGCTCCTCAAGGATCTTGCCGTAGCTCTCGTTCGGAACAAGGACGTTTCCAAGCCTGTTCACGCCCTCGCGGTGAAGAAGCGCGTCGTCCATGTCGAAGCTTCCGTGATAGTACTCGGCCCAACTCCTCGCCAAGTCGTGGTCAACGGTTCCGCATGTGGTCATGACAACGTCGAACCATCCGAGCTTCAGCATGTCCTTGATGATTCCCCTGGCCCCGGTAGCGATGATGCAAGCGGGGAACGAAAGGAATCTCAGACAGTCCTCATCCTCGATCATCCTCTGAAGTATCTCGATCCCATCCGCCAACTTCTTCGCTGTGAACCCCCCGGAGGCCTTCATCTCGCTCACGAGGTCGCTCATGCTCATGCCCTTGCGAACGGAGATGTCCTTGACCACATCGGATAGGACGTCCTGACGGTTCATCGCCGACAGATAGGGGGGACATGCATAAAAGCTCTCATGGGAAAGATTATTAGTCGCCCGCGCAGATAACGCGGGGAATGAAGGTCAAGGATGTGATGGTCAAGGAGGCTGTCGTTCTCTCCCCAGAGGAGACCGTCGCGGATGCGGTCGAGAAGTTCGCGAAGCATAGGATCGGCGGTTGCCCGGTCGTTGATGACGAAAGACACATCCTGGGCATCATGACGGAGACGAACATACTAGAATCCCTGAAAACGCACTACAAAGAACTCAAGATGAGGGTTCCTCCGGAGACGATAATCGGGATCAGCTTCGTGGAGATCGCCAAGAAGAGGGAGGCCGTCGAGGCTTTTGAGCGGATAGCGAACACGCCTGTGAAAGATACCATGACAAGAGAGGTCGTCACGGCCATGCCAGATGATGAGCTCGAGGATGTAATCCAGAAGATGGTCAGGAACGACGTGAACAGGATTCCGATCGTTGACAAGGGCGTGCTCGTGGGAATAGTGACCCGCGGCGACATCCTGAGAGCCGTGCAGAGGATGCTCGTCTAATCAAGGCTTGAAGAACCCTTTCAGCTTGTTCTTTATGCCTTCTCTTTTCGCGCTCCACTCGAACACCCTATCGCATGTCAGACACTTCCCCCATCCGTTGTCGTGGAACTCCAGCTTCCTTGACCCGCAGGCGCCGCATATGCCCTCCGTCGGCTTGGCGATGCCCCGCCTCTTCCTCTCCTCCTCGAGCCTCGGGGACAGACGTCTAGCAAGCTCCTCGGCTTCCTTGGCGAAATAGGTACCGTTCACGTAGTCTCCCTGGGACAGAATCTCCTTCGCCTTCTCAAGGATCGTCTTGACCTCGCTAACGTCGATCCGATACTCCTCGGCCTCGGAGATGAGCGGCTCGACCTTCATGATGATCCTCTGGGCGTTCTCCACCTGCCTTCTCCTCAGTTCCATCGCCTTCTGAATCTGCCTGTGCTGGGACTGCATCGCGGCGTGTTCCGCTCTCTTGGTGAGCTCATTGCAGAGGATGTAGTCCTTGTTTCTCAGCGCGATCTTTGCCTGTTTGAGGAACTTCTCGGCCTCTGCGGTGTCGGCTCCCACGTGCTCTGCTTCTTCCACTATGACCGTCGTAGCCGGTATGGCCTGCTTTATCTCCTCGATCCGGGTCTTCTTGGCCTTCTTGGCAAGTTTCTCGGCCCTCCCCAGATGCTTAAGACTGGCCGTGTAGTTGCCGCTCTCCATGGCATCTTCGGCACGCCGGATGATGTCCCTCGCCTTGGAGATATCGGCACCCAGGTCAGCGATATCAAAGACGAACCGCCTGGTCGAGAGGAAGGTCTCCTTGGACTCTTGGACATCCGCCGCGTACAGTTTCTTTGTGGCTCTGTTGATGCTCTTGATGATCTTCTTGTTCTCGAATATCGTGCCGTCGGCATAGGCCTTCTTTGCCCTCATGATCACGGAGATCGCCTTGTCGACGTTCGCATCTGTTTTCCCGCTCTCCCTTACCAGACCCTCCGCCGAGAGCAGGGCGTAGCTGTACGTGTATCTGTGGAAGTTCTTGAGCGGGTCATCTATCTCTGCCAGTGCTTCCTGAGTCAGAGACAAGGCTTTCGCGTAGCTACCCTCCTCATATCTCATGCGGGCGCGGTCGACCAGCTCCTCGACTCTTCGAAAATCCACATCGACGTTCTTGCCCTCTATGATGACGGGATCCGCCTCCTCGTCCTCGAGCGGCGGGAGTTTCTCGGCCTCTTCTACAATCTCCTGGACATCCTCACCGATCTCGGCCGTCTCCTCCTCATCCTTCTTGAGTTCCTCGACTTCATCCTCCAGGAGGAGATTGTCGATATCCTCAACCGCGGTGATCGCCGACACGATGTCGGCCTTCTTCTTCAGACCCTTCAAAGATATCGAGTGCTTCTTAGCGAACTCTCTGAGCTCTTTAACCTTCATCTTAGACAATCTGTCCTCTACTGCAAGTGGCATGGATGCTCCCCAGGAAGCTGTGAGCTAATCAAAGGGTGCGCTAATAAAAGTTTCGACGTCTCTCGCCGCTCAGATACTGGAGGGCGGACGGATTATCCTGTCCTGTCTATGACGGCACCAATCTCTTTCTCGAACATGGAGACGAGCTCTTTGGCCAACTCATCCTTCAGTTTCTCGGGAACGAGCTCCATGCCCAGTTTCGCCCCGCACTTCGCCATTTTCATGAGAGCGTATCCTTCCTTCACCTTCGCCTCTATGAAATCGGAGACAGCCTCCTTCACCTCTTGCTTCAGCTCTGGATTCGACTCGAGCTTTGTCCTTATGTACCGCTTTATCTCGTCCTTTATGAGGTCCCTGACGGCCTCGATGACTATGTCCTCCGACCTAAGTACGCCCCCGGAGGCCTTGATGAAGGGTTCCACGATGCTCTCCTCTGCCATGCTCCTCCCTATCTCTTCTTACGCTAAAATCTTTTCCACATAGATTAAATACCGTGCTCGCTTGGCCAGAAATATGAAGATCAAGGAGATTTACGGCCTGGCAATCAGGATGGGCATGGAAGCGGATCCCAGGGGCAAGAAGTTCGTTCAGGGTGAGCTGAGGAAGACGAAGAAGAAGTACGAGAAGATGAACGATGAGGAGAAAGAGGACTTCGATCTTGAGAAGCTGAAGAATCCCTATTCTGATACTAGGATGCTCTACGGTGACGGCGTCAGGAAGGTCAAGAGAGTGCTGGTGGGCATCGACATGACTTCAGGCGAGGTCGTCATGGCCGATCGTCTTGAGGACAAGGGGAAGAAGATCGATCTCATCCTGGGACACCACCCGAGGGGTCGCGCTCTGGCGGAGCTCCACGACGTCATGCACCTTCAAGAGGAGTGGATGAGGAGCCTGGGCGTTCCCATAAACGTGGCGGAGGGGGTCATGCGGGAGAGGATCATGGAGGTGCAGAGGCGGGTCATGCCTGCGAATCACTCTCAGCCGGTGGATGCCAGCCGGATATTCGACATCCCGTTCATGACCGTTCACACGCCCTGCGACAACATGGGATACAGGTTCGTCCAGAGATTGATGGACAGGAAGAAACCTGAGACCGTGGGTGATGTGATAAAGGAACTGAAGAAGGTTCCGGAGTATAAGGAGGCGGTCAAGAACGCTGCGGGGCCCAAGATAATCATCGGCGCGAAGGATGACAAGGCGGGCAAGGTCATCGTCAAGTTCACCGGAGGCACGATGCCAGGCAAGGTTGTGTATAAGGAGATGTCCCAAGCGGGCGTGGGAACCATGGTCGGGATGCACATACCCGAGGACCATCTAGAGGAAGTGAAGAAACACCACATGAAGTTCGTGGTCGCGGGGCACATGGCCTCTGACTCCATCGGGCTCAACCTGCTGGTCGACAAGCTCGAGGAGAAGGGCGTTGAGGTCATACCTTGCTCTGGCTTCATCAGGAACAAGAGGAAGTAGTCCGTCGGACCACGCTCACCGGCGTTGTCGGAGGAGAGGCGGCCCAGAGCAAAAGCCTTTATTAAATCGCAATGCCATTATTACTGATGATGTTCCCAGAGGGAGGACCCACCGTATTCAAGGACATGAGCAAGCTCTCGTTCGAGTACCTCCCGGAGAGACTCGTTCACAGGGAGAAACAGGCGAAACGATTGACGACGCTTTTCAGACCTGTCATCGAATCGAACGTGACGCAGAACGCCTTCCTCACGGGAAGCGTCGGGACGGGGAAGACGCACCTCAGCAAGAGGTTCTGCGTGGATTTCCAGAAGTATGCCAACTCGAAGGGGAAGAACCTCGAATACGTGATTGTGAACTGCAGGCAGAGGAACACGGCCTCCGCCGTTCTCCTGAGGGTCCTGACGCATTTCGATGAGCGGTTCCCGGACAGAGGGTTCAGCATAACCGAGATGCTTCAGATCCTGCGAAAACATATCCAGAAGAGGAGGGCCCATCTCCTTGTGGTACTCGACGAGGCGGACGTCCTCCTGAAGAAGAGCGGTTCGGATCTGATTTACAGTCTTTCGCGTTTCGATGAGGAGTCCGTGGGACAGAAATCGTCAGTCTCCATGATTCTGATTTCCCAGAAGTACGTCCTGGACATAATGGATGTCCCCTCCCTTTCAACGTTCAAGAGGACGAACATCATCGAGTTCGGGAAGTACGCGGCGGACGAGCTCAGGGACATAATAGGCGGCAGGGTGGAGCTCGCCTTTCATCCCGGGATGGTTGAGGATCAGTCTGTGAGCCTGATAGCTGACATAGCGTCGGAGTGGGGGGACGCTAGATATGCGATCGAGCTCCTCGAGAAGGCGGGGATGCTGGCGGACGAGGAGCGCTCCAGGGAGGTGACCCCGGAAAACGTTCGGGCCGCCAAGGCCGAGACGTATTCCACTATCACGGAGACCAAGATCGGCGAGCTGGACCCGCACAAGAAGCTCGTCCTGCTGGGGATAGCGAGGAGGATGAAGAGAGAGGCGTACATAACCACTGGGGAGGCCGAGAAGGGATATGCGATTGCATGTGAGGAGTTCGGAGAGAGAAAGCGCGCGCACACGCAGTTCTGGAAGTATCTCAAAGAACTGGATGCTCTGGGTCTGATAGACACGAGGGTGTCCAGAGAGGGGATGGTGGGAAAGACGACGATGATATCTCTTCCGGAGATCCCCGCGAAGGTCCTGGAGGAGAAGTTGGAGAGCGGGCTGAGGCCTTGAGATGAAGAGACCCTACGACATAACTGGTGGCCTGTGCTATCTGGTCAAGGAGAAGAAACCGGAGATCAGCTTCAGGATATTCAAGATGGCCATGGAGGATGGCACCCCGGGGCTTTGCGTCACCCGCCTGCACCCGGAGAGAGCGAGAAAGGATTTCGGACTCGAGGATGTCAGGATAATTTGGTTGTGCCACACCCCGGGAGAGGACTACCAGGACCCGACGGCGCTGGGGACGCTCCTCAAGGTGCTAAGCAAGTTCATCCAAGACCACGGTGAGTGCGTCGTCCTCTTCGACGGATTCGAATACCTCATGATGAACAACGGTTTCCTCCAGTCGCTACTATTCGTTGAGAATCTGAACGAGTTCGTGATGCAGAGCAAGGCAATTGTGTTATTGCCCGTCTGTCCAGACACCTTGGATGAGAAGGAGCTCGCGCTTCTTGAGAGAGACCTGCAGGTCATCGAGACTCCGACCGTGGAGAGGGGGCTGGATGCCACTAGGTTGAAAGAACTGCTCGACAATTACTGAGCAAGCTTTATCTGGCAGGCGGGAGTTATTTCGACCGTGGAGGGGAACAGACTACTGCGGTTGCTCGTCACCGTGTCTCTCGTCGGAGTTGTTGGGCTCTTCGCCTATTCGCTCTCACTGGAGCCTGTTGACAGAGGAATCGGGGATATCACTGCGGAGGATGTGGGCTCCCTCGTGTCCGTGAATGGCATGATCGCAACGGCTTGGAGGACGTCAAGAGGGGACCTCAACATCATCCTGACGGATGGAGAGGAATGCATCCATGTGTATGTCCCTGAGAAGAATGCGCCCCGGGACGAGCGCCTCATTCCGGGGACGGTCGTGTCGGTGAGGGGCGAGGTCCAGATCTACGCAGGAGAGCTGGAAATCTACGTGACCTCCTCCACGAGCATAAGGATAGTGAAGGAATCGACAAGTGGTTCCATACCGCCGGGAGTCCTCGCGGAGATGCCTGATGTCTTCGCAGGGGAGACCTTGCGCGTCCATGGGTCAGTCCGGAACATCCACGTTCTGAGAGATGAGGATTTTCAGGCGATAGGCACTGTATTCGACCTCGGCGCGGACGGGTATAGGATCTCCTGCATGGTCTTCGGTTGGGATTGGGAAGTGAAACCAATGGGCATCGCTGAGGGCAGCACCACGGTCTTCGAGGCGACCTGGGAGTACTACGCGAGGGAAGCGATGTGGCAGCTCGTCTCGGACGGCCCGAGCTTCGGAGCTTAGCCCTTCAATTGGACCTCGAGAGTGTTGTCCACGTACTCGAGAAACTTCTCCTCCTTCCCCTTTGGTATGGACGCTCCTGCGGCGATCGAGTGGCCACCGCCGGACCCGCCCAGGACTTCCGCCGATTCCTTGAACGCCTCCGCCAGGTTCACTCCATTTCTCACGAGGTCCTTCGTTGCCCTTCCCGAGATCCGCGTTTGCTTGGTCAGGACGGAAAGGGCCACTGTCGCGAGGCCTGGATTGACCAAGAACCTCATGGCGACCCCGCCAATCGTTCCCGCGAAGGAGGGGTTCTCGACGTAGAAGAACTGCGTGTGGTTCCTCTCGAACGCCCCCTCGTCCTCCACCTTCTTAAGTCCCACGAGGACCTGGTCCAGGAACTCCTTCCTGAGCCTCTTTCCCTCCTCCAGAGCAGATGGGTCGCCGAGACATATCGCGACCCCGACGCCATCCATCCCGAGCCTCCCGCAGGCGTTCACGTAGGCCGCGGTCCAGTTGGCGTAGGTTCCGCGTGATGCGTCCCAGTAGCCCTCCTCGATCACTCCCTTCACGTCCTCCGCTGTGACGCCCTGCTCGAGGAGTTTCAGTGAGATGGCCGAGATGAGTTTGGTCTTGGACTCGCCCTCCAGCTCCTCGACGCGCATGTCGGGCGATATGTCCAGGTCGGAGAGGAAGGATTCCACCCCGTCCATGTTGCCGGATATGCCGGCCAAATAGGGGTTGATGGAGAGGGATAGGGCCTCCGCAAGGCTGTCACCAAGGAGCGTGTGCGTTCTGTCGACTCTCATTCCCACTTTCTCTGAAGCTTCCTTGGCGATGGAACGGTTGAGACCTTCGAGACCGCCGGGGTGCTGCCTGTCCGCCACAGCTCCCGCCAAAGCAATGCCCGCCAGGTCCCAGTTCTCCTCATCCATGACCGTGGCGAGGGTGAACGACAGGGTGGCCGCGCAGGCGCCCTTCGTTCCATCGATCCCGTGAAGGTGCGCGTTTATGTGCACAATCTTCTCGCTGTCTCCTCTCGGTTCGTGATGATCAAGGACGATCACTTTCGCGGACAGTCTCTCGAGGGCTGGGAGGTTGTTGCTGCCCATGTCCGCCATGAGTATTACGTCCTCGTCCCCCTCAAGGGTCTCGACAAAGGTCTCGTTCAGTGCCCGGGTAATCCTCACTTGGAAGCTCAGGCCTTCGCGGTGGAGCACCTTTGCCAGAATGCCAGCGGCGCACAGTCCGTCCCCGTCATAGTGGGAGACCACCTTCACTCTCGATGCCGAGGATAGCACATTCGCGGCTGCTTCGAGCTTCCTTGAGAAATCCTCAGGGAGTTCTAGAGGCATGGTTTCACTTCAGTTGAAGCTCAGCCGTTTCGATAGAATACTTCCAGTCCTTTGGCATCACTCCGGTCCTGATGTAGTACTTCGTGATCCTCCGGATCTTGGCTTCGATCAGATGGAGCCCTCTCTTGTTGTGCAGGTCCTTGGGGTTTGTCTTGAGGTGCGCGTTCAGATGCACGGCCTTCCTCATGAGGTTCGCCAGGTCCTCGGGCAAGGAGGGGGTCAGCTCGTTCTCCATAAGTATCTGAGAGATGCTTTTTCCAGTGGCTAGGCGGACGCTGGGCACGCCGTGCTGATCTCTCAGACGAAGGCCTACGAGAGCGCTGGACAAGCCCTCTTTGGAGAACCTCACCACGAGGTCTTCAATCTCCTTCGGTTTGGGCTTGACCCACTTCGGATTCTCTGTCAGGTAGGGCCTCGTCGAGGACGCCTTCCCCTTCTTCTTTGCATGCATTCTGGCCATTGGTAACCTCGGAGATTCCACAAATGATGCATCTACTATTTAAGATTGGTGCAGGCAGCCAGTCGCCTCATTTTTGGGCTATGAAGGCGGCGTGATCCTTCTCATACGGGTCCAAGTTGACCCTCCGCAGGATGTTGACGCCCGACCGCAAGAGCTCGTCCTCCACGGCGTCGTAGACCCTCGTGGGCCTCTTCGTCACATCCACGCTCCTGGCCTTGACCATGAGGAACGCGTAGCCTCTCTCCTGAACCAATCCGAGATTCTTCAACAGGATCCCGGCCTGGTTCCTCTGGGCGACGTCTTGGTAGACGATGTCGGCCCTTCCGACCGCCGCTCGGTATTCCTCGGGCTTGTTCGCGTCGGCGAGGATAGGCATCATGTTCTTCCTGGACTCGCTCACCGAGACGAGCTTCCTGAAGGGGCGGGGCGAGACCTCAACGCAGTATATCGTGCCGCGGGAACAGATGTCCGAGAGGTGGCTCGCGGTCGTCCCGCTTGCCGCGCCGAGGTACAGGACCGTTGAGTCCGCTGTGAAGGGGAAGAGGTCGCATCCTTTGAGGATGAGAGCCGCGAGCTTGCTCCTCCTGGGATTCCAGTACCTGTACTCGGACCCGTCCTGGGTCCTCAGCCTCTCACCGTAGACGGCTTCCCCGGGAACGAGGTTCCGAGTGAACAGGCCCGGCCCGTCCGTGTATACATGTTCTATTCCCGCTGATCGGATCCTTGGCACGAGCCTCTCATCCGCCGAGGAGTAGAAAACCCTTTCTAGACTGGAGGGGCGGGGAGAGCCGCATGCGCTCACGAAAGTTAACCTTAAACAAGGTTAACCGCCCGACCTCGAAGGCCCCAAGACTCGACTGCGAGCAGGCCGCTCCATCCAGTCATCAATAGCCTTAAAGATTGGCATTCCCTTGCAGTCATTGGATGTCGGAGGAGGACTTGAGGAAGGATATCAGGGAACTCTCGGAGAAGATGGAGAAACTGGAAGAGACCATCAGGGAGATGTCCGCGCCCTATTCCCAGGCCCTTGGTTACATCGAGAAATTCCAGAACATATCAAAGGGCTACTTCAGGCTCTTGGAGCTCTACGAGAGGCACGGGGCCATTTCCCCAGAGGTCCTACTACCTGGCCTCAAGGACCCAATCTCGATCGAAATCATCAAGATACTCTTCGACGCAAAGGAGAGGAACATATCCGAGCTAACGAGAGAACTGAAAAACAGGAGAGGAACCGCATCCAGGAGGATAGTCCGAGAGAGGCTCCATATCCTCGAGAAGAAGGGAGCGGTGGAGAGCGCCAGTGCGGGGAAGAGCAGGAAGCACAGGATCTCGCAGAGACTGCTCGACAAGTGGTCACAAGTGCTCGCTTTGCCTAAATATGAAGGTCATTCATATGAAGACAAGAGGTGATACGAAATGCATGAAAAAGACGCAGAAGAAGTGGCGGAGATTCTCGAGGTCGTCTCAGAGAAGATCCCGGCACTACTGAACAGTCTGACTGATGTCCTCTACGGAAAGGATCAGGCGATGAAATACGCCCAGGCGGTAGCAGGGTTCTACAAGGCGCTAAAGGAGAGCGGGATGACGGACGACCAGGCCTTTGCGCTGACGGAGACCTATATGTCCAATCTGAACTTGGCTGGGATGATTGGCGACGCCATGGGTGGGAAGAGGAAAATGAAGATCAGAGTTGGCGACGAGAATGACATCGGAACCGATATCGAAGCGGCAATCAAGAAGAAGATCAAGAAGGAATTCGAGGACGAGTGAGCCCGTACTCGATGTGGCGGTCCACGTCCCCGTGCTGCTGGTCAAGTTCGGCCTCGCCTTCCTGCGATACGAGATGAGGAGGAAGAGGGGCGTCCGAGCCTTCAAGAAGGAGCTGCGGGCCCAGAACATGGGGAGGGAACACGTCAACCTCCTCACGAAGAGCTACCAATCAGCGGGCAGCGTGAGGAGTCTCATCAACAACATCGGAAAGGGCGGCTCCATCCTGGATCTCGCAAGACTAGGCTAGGTGGGTCCAGTCTCGCCCGCCTCCAGGAATCCACGCATGTCCGTAGGTTGGGCGAGGTGTTCATCTTCCCTCTTCTTCTGGTCCATCTTCTCAAGGGCGATCTCCCTTCCCTGCCGCGCTTCGACGGAGCCCTCGTTCATCTCGAGCGCTCTGCCAAAGGATGACAGGGCCTCCTCGAAGCGGTCCATCGAAAGAAGGATCTGTCCTCTGTTGTTCCACAGCTCTGCGGTTGGGTGGATTTCGGTCGCCTTGTCGATCCATCTCAATGAATCGGTCCTGTTCCCGAGCATGTGCAACGCGACCGCCTTATTCGCCAGAGCCTCTGGGTGTTCCGGTCTTGAACCCAGCGCCCTTTCGAAGCACTCAAGCGCGTCATCGTAGTGACCTAGGTGAAGAAGCGCCACGCCCTTGTTGTTGTGCGCCTCCGAGTAGTCCTGCCGCAGACCGATGGCCTGGTCGAAACACGGCAGCGAATTGCCGTAGTTGCCCAGGCGCACGATGATCTCTCCCTTCAAGTTCCAGAGCTCGGGGATCTGATCGTCAATCTCCAGGGCCTCGTCCAGGAACTGAACGGCAAGGCCCGCCCGACCCGCCGGTATCGTGGCGAGGGCCTGCAACAGCATTGGAATGGGACCATCCAGCTTGCCGATAAGAGAGTATGCGGCATCCTCAGCATCGCTCCATCTCCCAGCACTGAGAAGGACCAGCGCCCTTCCCAGGAGCACCTCAACGCGGTCGTCAACGACAACAGCCTCGTCAGAGTAACCGACCGACCCCTCCTCGCTCAACACATCGAGCAGGAGGGACTTCGCTATCAGCGCGAGGCCGGATTCAGGGCATGCCTCCAGGCACTTGTCGAGCTCATCCATCGCCCGCTTGGTCTCTCCCTTGGAGGCCAACAGCAGAGCACCTCTGAAGCGGGATAGGCCGCCGCTCGGGGGCGAGATCCCGTCCTCTGAGCTTACATTCTCATTCCCCAGTCGAATGAGCTCGAACAGCCGCGCCCTCAGGTACCTGTTCTTTCCCTTCTCGGGCAGACCGTAGAGCTTGCAGTAGTGCTTCAGGGTCGGTCTGTCAGCATCAATCACTTCATCAACAGTTGGCAGTGTCATTTGCTCTTCTCCTTACATTCGTTAGAGACCTTGCATTCCGCGCATCCCTCGTCCTTTGCGTCGTAGTCTCCATAGCAAGGATATCCCTTCTTCCTGACCCCGGACTTCATCTTCTCCTGGGCCGTCTTCGCCTCGATGAGGCTCGGGTCGAGTGCTAGGGCCTCCTCAAAGCACTTCTTGGCGTTCGCATCCTCCCGCATGTTCATGAGCGAGATGCCCTTCTGGAACCAGATCTTGGGATCGTCCTTGACTCCCTGAAGGACCTTGTCGAAGGCCTTGACGGCCTCCGCGTCGTCCCCTATGAGCTGAAGGAGGACCGCTTTGTTTATCCACGCGTCGACGAAGTCGGGATCGATCTCGAGCGCCATCTCGTACATCTTCAGAGCCCCCTTCTCATCTCCCAGCTTCCTCAACGCAGCCCCCTTGTTGTTCAGGGCCTGGGTGTTGGAGGTGTCGAGCTCGAGAACGCTGTCGTGGCATTCCAAAGCTTCCTTGTACCTGCCCAGCGAGTGCAGGGCCACACCCTTGTTGGTCCACGCTTGGAGGAACTTCTTGTTCAGGTCTATCGCCCTGTCATAGCACGCCATCTCTTCCTTCGGCCTTCCCATCCTCGACAGGACATTGCCCAGAGCGAGCCACAGCTCTGGATCGCCGACGTTGTACTCTGCCGCCTTCTTGGCGCACTCGAGTGCCGTGTCCATCTCCCCGAGGGCCTCGCAGATCATGGACTTGAGTGACCAGGCATGATCGTAATTGGGCTTCAGTTCGAGAGCCTGCTCCACATACCGAAGGGCTTTCTTGTAGCTGTTGATGGAGTAGTGGTCGTTCGCCAGCTTCATGAACTCCTCGAGCCTGTCGATGCTAGGCAGGAATCTCACGCCCTCCTTCTCGATGAACTTCTTTCGCAGCCTGTCCTCCAGGGAGTCCGTGAGGTCATACTGCCTGAGAAGTGAAATGAACCCATCGGCGTCGAACATCTTAATCTCGAACTCGTCCCCGTAGGTCCTGGCATCCTCGCTGAATCCCGAGGGAGTGATGAATATGCCCACCGTGTCCTTGTCCAGCGAGACTATCCTCTGCAGGTCCTCGGGCTCCGCGGTGCCCTTCTTGAATGCCAGCACGAGGGCGACTGGATCCTTTCCCGCACGCTTCATCTCGCCCCTTATCCTCGTTTCTCCCTCGGAGGACTCGATCTCCTCAATCTGGACGTCCATGTGATCGGCCAGCTCGCGGCAGAGGCTCTGGAACTCCTCGTCCGCCATCTCGACTATGGCCTCCAGGATCTCCTTCGCCACTTTTCCCTCTTCACCCATCATAGTACCTTCTCCGTCTCCTCCATACATCTCTCCCTCAACCTCCCTGCCCTCTCATGGTTCTCATCCATGGAGAGAGCCTTGTCAAAGCATTTGAGCGCGTTGGCATACATGCCCAGCCTCAGGAGGACGGCCCCCTTATTCGCTAGCAGATCTGGATCGTTCGACATCGCGGATGTCTCTCTTTCGAGCTTGTTCAGCAACTTGATCGGATCCGCGACATCGAGCAGTATGTCACCGAGCAGTGTCCAGGCATCCTCCTCATTGGAATTCTCCTTGATAGCTTTAACGATGGTCTCTACCGCGCTCTCGTAGTCGGCCGTCTGTCTCTGAGTTCTCGCCGTTCGAACGTATGATTCGTGGCCCCCTGGTTCCACAGATCGAAGCTTGGACCTCATCTTGAGAGCCTTCTCATGATTCGGATAGAACTCCAAGAAGTCATCCAGCCACTCAATCACCTGGGTCCGTTGGCCCATCGATTCAAGAGCCTCCGCCTTTCCCAGCCAGGCGTGGATGTTCCTGCCATCTACCTCAAGGACCTTCTCGAAGCACCTCTTCGCCTCTCCGTACTTCCCCTGGCGCAGGAGGATGTCGCCCTTTCCTATCCAAGGATCGGGGTAGTTCCACTTCAATGATGTCGCCCGATCATAGAACTGAATCGCGGCCCCCCACCTTCCTCTCTTGTCCATGAGGTATCCTCTCGCCCACCAGACCTTCTCGTTGAGAGTGGTCAGCCTTGCCACATCATCCAGGATCTTCTCGGCCCGGTCCAGGTCACCGAGTTTGAGGAGCGAGAGGACCACCCCTAGATTGGCATCGGTGTTCCTCGGGCTCTTGTCCAGGACGAGTTCATAACATAGAATCGCCGCTTCGTGAATGCCTTCCTCCGCGAGGATGTTTGCCCTGGCAATGAGATAGCTTGTGTCGTCTGGGTCCATCTCAAGGATGTTCCTGTAGCACTCTACCGCATCGAGGGGCTTTCCCATCTCCAGCAGGGTGTTCGCCTTCTCCATCCACGCTCCCATGTTCTTTTCGTTGATCGATATGACCCTGTCAAAGGCCTCCACCGCCTCGCGGCTCTTCCCCAAGGCCTGCAGGAGTTCTCCCTTGTTGAACCACGCGTCCTCGTTCTGGGGATCCGATTCGACGATGGAATCGTAGTCGACGAGTGCCTTTTCGTAGTCGCCCTCTTCCAGATACCCCCTCGCACTTTCCATGGTCTCCTCTACGCGTTCGTCACGGCTCTGTGGCCCTTCAGTGGGCTTGCTCTCGATCATTTCCTTTATGTTCTCAGCGATCTTCTCACTTATTCCCTTCACTCGCGCGAGGTCTTCCAGCGAGGCTTTCCTGAAATCGTTAATCGAGTCTATGCCGTGAGCGAAGAGATTCTCGGCCTTGCTCTCCCCGATCCCGTCCACCTGGAGGAGTAGGTCCAGGATCTCCTCGCGGGTCGTCACCACCGCAAGGGGATTGTCCAGGATCTCCTCGCGGGTCGTCACCACCGCAAGGGGATTGTCCAGGACAGGCTCGTCCTCCGGGATGTCAATCGGCTCGAGCGCTTCGTTCGGTCGTTCAAGGGGCTCTCCCGTGCTGACCATGTCCTGAAGGGCCTCTGAGATCTCCACGGCCTCTCCCTTCCTTCCGAGCCTGAGGAGGACATCGACCTTCTCTCTCCATGCAGGTATGTAGGTCCTATCCCGCACGATCGCCTCGTCGAAGCAGTCCATTGCCTCTTCGAGCTTGGACATATCCACGAGAAGCGACCCTCTCGCCGTCCAGACCCGCGGGTCGTCCTCCTTGAGCTTCAAGGCCCGGTCAAGACATTTCAGGGATTCCTCTTGCTGGTCCGTTCTGTGGAGCAGGATCCCTTTGGCTGTCCAGAGATCGGCATCCTTCCTCAGTTCCTTGAGGGCCGCATCGACGTGCTTCATGGTCTTCCTGTCGTCTCCGGATTCGAGATAGACGAGGGCGAGGTTCCTCTTTGCCAGGATGTTCGCCTTCACTCTGGAGAAGGCTCTCTTCGCGATTTTCAGATGCTCGTCCTTCTTGGGATCCGCCCATTCCCCGAGCCCATCAAGGCCCCTGGCGAGGAGGTAATGAAGGCTGCCGATCCTCATGAGGATTTCATCGCCTTTCTCCCTCGTGGGTTTGAAGCGCAGGATCTGGGAGAGGATTTCCCGTTCCTCGCTGCTCAGCAGAGGATACGTTCCGGGGACGCAGGCCTCTGGTATCCCCACGATCTTGAGCAGGGAGCCGTGTGCTTTCGTTTCGTCCGAGGAACCGTCCAGGACAGTCTGGGGAAAGGCCTCTGTTCTCATGCTCTTGGGAGATGATAGTACAACAAGAAGGCTTCCACTCCTCCAGGAGTGATCGGATATCCCCGTCTTCGTGGGAAGAGCGGGAAGGAAAGTGATCGGGGAGGATTCGTGAATGGATTCCCCGCAGGTCGCGCATACAGCGTCTTGGCCTTCGCTACCGCAGAATATGCATATCACTCTTCGACACCGTGCATAATCAACGAGAGGGGTGGATATCAACGTAGTGCCGTGATTATCACTTTTGAGT
>JAGLRN010000001.1 GCA_023136265.1 Thermoplasmata archaeon | reverse complement strand
TAGCAGGCTCTGGCATCAGTGTAGCCTATCAACCGAACCAGAACGCCGCCTGATGTGTGAGGTGCAAGACCGACGAGGAGGTGCCCGAGCAGGTCATCCGGCCTCTCTGCGTTGTAGAATCTTTCCAAGCCGTAGAACTTCTCGAGAAGGTCATCGAGGAATCCAGCAACACGCAAGAGGTACTCTCCACACAGCTTCGAGGCGACGATGTCCTGCGGCCTGAGCTCCACCAGCTGATCCGGACGTTCAAGAGTATGTCCGCTCGCGTCTCTTGTGTAACCCAGTTCGCGGGCCCTGTCCACGCTCAGACCTATCTCCGCAGGTTTGAAGTGAGTCAGCGGCAAGTCCGTCATGTCGAACCTCGTCGTGCCGTCCTTGAACACGAACACACGGTGCTTGCTGCGAAGAATCCCCTTCTCAAGGGCCTCAGGCGTCTTGCTCTTCGATATCATCCCCCGGACGCATTTCACGTCCAGAGCCTTGCCTTCGCCCAGCCTTCTGACGGCCTCTTCGTGGATATGTGCAATGGGAATCCTCTGAGGTCTGACCATCTTTGTCGGCTTCGTTCTCCCGCCGCACCGGGAGCACTTCGGAAGAATCCACTTGGAGCCGCACTCCTGGCATACCCTGATTCCAACCTTGATGGAAATGTCTCGCGAGGCGATTGCGGACTTGAGGAGTCTCTGCGGCCCGCCAAAGCTACCGACGGGAAATAGGCTGTTTGGAGCCGGCTTCATCAGTCGCTCCCTTGCCTTCTCGGGCCGAGCCATTCTCGCACCGATGCGTGAGGGCGCCCGGGCTCTCACTTCGAATCCCGCAAACTTCGATATGAGGTCCAGGGAACTGGAAGCATCAACGTCAGCCACTTTCTCGATTCCGCCATCATCTATCCTGAGCCCCAAGCATCTGATGAGCGGAAGCGAGTACTTCTCGAAAACCAGGTCGTCATCCCTCTCCGTGTGGGTCGCACCGAGTCTGACCACCAAGTCCTTGATCCCATCCGTTCGGGGGATTAGCAGCCTTCCATCCTCGAGACGGCCGTCTCCCGCGACATGGTCCCTGAGCTCCCCGATCTCCTCGACGGTCAGATCATGCCAGAAGAGGTTGTACTTCGGATGCAGGGGGACGCCGAAGGTCTCGGACAGCTCTACGGCTCTCTCCGGTGCTGGGTCTCTCCAATCGGAGGGGAGCTCCTCACACTTCGCGCGCAACTCCTGAACATAGACCTCCGTTGTATATGCCCCCGGCATGAGCAGATGGTTGTTCTCTAGGAACTCACCATATGGAATCAGTATCTCACCGAGGTCCACTATTTCCTTGACACCGCTGGGCGGAACGTCCTTCTCATCCGAGATCTCCACGAGATCCCCGTTTTCCATCAGCAGTATGGGTCCATCGATCGAATCGCATGGGGTGACGGCTCCAGCCTTGCTCGGCCTCTCTATCTTTATCTGTGTGCCGACCGCAATGAAGCTATCCAGCGCCTTCATCGTCGCTGGGCTGACTCCCAGCGCCGCGAGCCCGGTGGCTCTCGACCTTCCGTACCGCAGTCTGAACCCGCCGGGCCTGCTGGGATGAGATAGGACGGGCCTACCCGCCACTATGTTCTCGATATACCTGAAGTTCGGTTGAATCTCCTCGGCCTCATCATCGGCCTTCTCGTGGACAAGGTCGTCGATGAAACCCCATCCGTCTATCTTCAGCTTGGAGACATGCTTCCTTATCTTCGGCGCCTTGAGCGACAGCCCTTCTGCGATGACAAGACAGGCGCCGCCCCTCACCCGGTTGGTCTCTAACCTCGGCAGGTCCCTGTGACCGCTGATCTCCGAATCCTCAGTTCCCTCTCCGTTGATCCCGATGGGGCAGTTGCTCACGATGAGGTCGATCTCATCAGCTGTCGGCGTGTGCTGCAGGTGCTGCAGGCGTCTGTAGAGCGGTATCTCCTCCTTGAACCGCTCAACCTCCTCTCTTGTCGCCTGGTACGCGCCTATCCCGAGTTCCCGACGGACTACATCTGCTATCAGGACGCTCATAGCCTGCCCGGTCCCACCAGCGGATCTTATCGGCCCGGAGTAGTAAACATCCGCGTAGGACGTGTTGTCCCTGTTCTTCTTTATTTTGACGGATGCCACTCCCTCGAGTGGAGCGACGAGTATCCCCTCTGTCAATATCGCTAGCCCCACCCGGATCGCTTTGTCCAAGGCGACCTCCTTGGGTCCTCGAGCTTTTCTCGCGAGCTCCTTCGCGACGAGCAGGGAGACCTCCTCTCTGTTGTGCTTCTTCGAGAGGCTTCTGATTCTCCTCGCGATTCCTTTGACATCGTAGTCCTGGAGCAGACGCTCGACTCTCGATGCGAGGTCCTCGGCGCGAGGGATTTCAACGTCGAGTTCAGGGTCCTCTCCCAGTTTCCGGGCCTTCGAGGCGACCTTGTAGCATCTCTCAGCATCTCTCTCCAGAGTGTCGAAATACTCTCGCATCTCTTGGCTACAGACGACCCCACCCATCCTCACATCACTCTCAGGATTAGAAGAAGCACGAGGGTATTGCAGAGCGTTTCTATAAATCTATCGAGGGCCGCTATGCGGGCCTTTCGATTCGCGAACGGCTCTGATGACTCTAATCGCTATGAGCCTTGCATCGAACCATTCCATCGCCACGGCCACGGCCACGAAGAGGAACGCGAGATAGAAGAATGCCAGTAGCTCCGGGGGCGCGAGAAACGGCCAGAACAATAAGAAGATCGCCAGTGTCCAGCAGACCCAAGAGACGAGTCGGAACCGTGTCATCTTCAGATTGTGACGCGTCATAGCCCCCTCGCAAGCGGCACAGGTCGGCCCCTTCTTGGCTATTCTCCTGCACTTCTCACAGTAGTATCTCGTGGGCAAGGATATCCGCGGGGGAGATAGATAACCAAGGTAAAAGAGCCTTCTGCTCCCCACGAAGGAGTCCACCGCAACCAGAGAACGCTGGGTACAGGTCCACATCCAAGGGCTTCTCGGGGCAAATATTCATGACAAAAGATATTTATAAAGACACGCCATCAGAAATGTGAATGAAGAAGATCAAGAGCGGGATCTATGGTCTGAATCCTCTCTTGGACGGCGGCATAAACGAGAACTCCACGACGGTCGTGATTGGAGCCTCGGGCGCCGGCAAGACCACATTTGCCACCCAGTTCGTCCGAAGGGGGTTGGAATCGGGGCAGGAGGGCATCTTCGTAAGCCTTGACGAGAACAAGGACGAGATAATCAGGGAAGCCATCGAGATGGGATGGCGCGAGATACTCGATTACCTTGACAACGAGAAGCTCGTTTTCATCGACGCTTCCGGTAAGGAGTTCTCCAGATTCATAAAGAAAGAATTGCCATCCTTCGTTGCGGATTGGGGCGGTTCAAACGCTCGCATCTCCATCGACCCACTGACTCCGGTCATGTGGGCGGTTCAGGATCAGTATGAGAGAAGAGACCTGATAGGATTCCTTTTGAAGCAGGCTCGGAAAGTTGGGACGGTTCTCTGCACGCTGGAGGAGCACGGCTCATCAGGGGACCTTTCGGGACCGGAGACAATCATACCCATGTACCTTGCGGATTGCGTGGTACATCTCAGATACAGGCCAGTTGACGGTGCCGCGAGCCGAACGCTCAAGATCGTGAAGTCCAGGAGTAGCAAGCACAGTGATTTGTCGCATCCCTACCGCATAGTCAAAGGCCTCGGTCTCATAGTCGAGAGGGGGAACTACAAGAGGGTCGAGACGAAGGAGATTCCAGACAAGCTGAGAGAGGACATCAGGAAGATCGTTGGAAACAAGGTCCCGCCTCACGTCAGGGCACGCCTGTCCAGGGCTCTCAAGGAGCTCACTGATGACGATTTTGAGGGGATTAAGACCAGCGAGATTATCGAAGACATCATCGAGGAATATGAGGAGGAGTAGATCCAAGGGAGTCGGCAAGGCCCTTGAGAGGGTTTTGCTTGGCGGTGAGGACGAGGAGAGAGCCGGTCTTGAGTCCGTCCTCATGAGCCCCGTCCGTCAAAGGCTCTTCGCATTCATGTGCAGGTATCCTGGGTCCCAGCTCAAGACGGTCTCGGCCGGAAACGACATCTCACAAAGCACCGCAGCTTGGCATCTGCGGCAGTTGATGGATGCTGGCTACATCAGCCAATGGAATGTCCGCAAGAAGGTGACATACTCCCCTACGGGACTCGTTGACAAAGAGGACGCTGAGCTTCTGGAACTGCTGAACAACGAGGCCGCCAAAGTTCTGTTCCTCACGATACTGAGCCAGCCAGGACTCTCCCAGAGGGAACTGGCGAAGATACTCGGCACGAGTGACCAGTCAATCCAGAGGCTTGTCAAGCGGATGGAGGGTCTTGACCTCATCTCTCGCACCACGGATGGGAGGTTCGTCAGGTACTTCCCCTCGGATGGACTGAAGAGAGCGAGGGATCGGAACTACAAGAGGGAGAAGGAGTTCCGGAAGGACATCCTTAGGAAGTTGGAGACCGATGGACTGGAGCCCAAGATTGTTCGCCAGTCGGATGCGGAGTTGATGGTCGAGATTCATAGGTCGCGGTTCAAGTCCGTGCTGGAGCTTTCCGTTGACCCCTTCCGGACGGTACTGGAATAGAGGAAATACACAGAACCGTGCTAGGCGGTTCCAAAATCAACAGACCGAGTTCCTGACTGCTTCTAGAAACCGTATATATCCACACCTCATAGAAGACCTTGATGGAAGAGAGCTTCATAGGTCTCCTTTCTAGGGTATCCGGGGTAGGCAAGAAACGGGCGAAGAGGCTAATCGAGGAAGGATTCTCTTCCGTCGACTCGATTCTTTCCGCTGGAGCCGAGGAAATCGCGCTGGTCGCCGGCATTGGGTGGGAGCTTGCGACCAGAATCAAGGATTTTTTCGAGGAGCGATTCCTCCAGGAGAACATCCCCTTCGTTTGCCCAGTCTGTGGAAGTTCTGTGGAAACTGACGATACACGATGCTCCTCTTGCGGGACGGTCCTGCCAGCCGGAAAGGAGCTCGAAATGGAATCGCTTGACAGCCTGCTGGAAGAGCTGGAGAAGGACATCTCGCTGGATGAGGAAGAGGTTCCTGAGGGCATCGAGGAGGAAGGGGAAGAACCCAAGATTTTGGCCAGGGACTTCCTTGAGAGGTGGAAGCGCATCCAGGAGGGAGAGGAACTCCCGCGCGCCCAGAAGATTGAGGAACAGATCAGCCACTATGGCAGACTCCTTGAGGCCGACCCCACGCTCGAGAGGGCATGGCTGAAGAAAGCGGAACTCCTGGTCGAGCTCGGGAGGTACGACGAAGCCATCGAGTGCTACGATAGGGCTTCTGAACTCAATCCAGAGATGGAGGAGCAGTACAAACTGGAAGTCCTCAACGTACTCCGGTCCAAAGACGATGTCTCCCTCGTTCCAGAGGTGGAAGAAGGGTTATCCGACGAAGACGCGGACTCCGTCAAGAGGGCCATTCGACACTACGATGCGCTCCTGAGGCTGGATCCCTCGCTCAAGATGGCGTGGCAGACTAAAGGAGAGCTTCTCGAAAGGCTCGGCCGACACGATGAAGCTGTCGAGTGCTACGGCAAGGCCATTGGGTCAGCCGCTCTCGAGAGAGTCAAGGACATCAGAAAGATGGCCACCCTCAGTCAGCGGGACATGTTGAGCCGCAGGTCCATTGGCAAAGGTCTCATCAGCGGCCTCGGACGGACCAACGGCCTTGTCAACGGTCTTGTGAACGGAAGGGTCAACGGCCTTGTCAACGGGCTTGGGAAGGTCAACGGCCTTGTGAACGGCCTCGTCAACGGGGTCGGGCGAGGGAACGGCCTCGTCAACGGCCTAATCAACGGTAATGGCATAGTCAACGGCAGAGCGGGCAGGGTGAGGCCCGTGGAGGTTCCCAGAGGACCATCGAGGTGGTCACGGGGCCTTGTCGGAGTGGCCGCCCTTCTCACGCTTCTCATGCTCATGCCCATGCTGGGCTCGGTGCTCTTCGCCCCGGAGGGACCCACGATCGAAATCGACGGTAACTTCGATGACTGGTCTGACCTCTCAACGAGGAGCTCCCCGTTCTATTTCGACGATTCCAGTGATCAACTTCAGAACGCCGACGTCAACATAATCTCCTACAGACTGTTCACACAGTCTAGCCGAGGCTACCTGTATGCAGAAGTGGAGGGCTCGTTCTTCAGCGGTACCGGACAGGAAGGCTTCGACAATGTCTTCCTACTCATTGACAGCGACGGGAACTCTTCGACTGGTTATGAGGCTGGCGATCTTGGCGTGGACGACCTCGTGCACCTCAGCGGCTGGAACAACTCGTGCACACGAGGCAGTTTCATGGAGTTCTCGCCGTCGCGCGGCAGGGACAACTGGCACGGGTTCCGACCTGCCGGGTCTGCTGGTTGCGCCGTGAAGCAAAACA